>JAYEPK010000516.1:0-8539 GCA_034723935.1 Thermoplasmatota archaeon | reverse complement strand
TTTAATAATATGAATATGTCTATTAATAGCCCATTAATGTAATTTAAATGGTTTGATCGTTCAATATTTTTATTGAAATTTATGTTACATTAACAGATTCGTGAGGTTGTTGGTCAGCCTCAATTAGACACTGACTGTTCTTCCGGTCGTAATGCTTGCAGTAACGATCGATAGGCTCCCCTATGTATTCCTTCAAAGCCGTATCCAGCCATGTCCGGGTGAAGATGTTGCCACAGCAGTTCTCGCAGTGAACGCACTCCCAGCATAACCCCTCATCGATATCGATGAAATCCGCCATATCCACAGAGTACGGGATCTCTTCATCTTCCGATATCGGGTTATTCATGAGGGGGCACTTCTCCGAAAGGTTCACTCAACATGTATTTATCCATGTCGGGGGGCATTTGATCAAAAGGTTCTGTTATCAACGATCCTTCTGGCCTTTATCTTGCCCTCCATGAGCTCGAAGAGCTCATCACTCTCGAAGGAGGTGTCAACAATGGGATTGATCTCGAAGGCATCATTTATCTTCTTCGTTATCTCCCTTGAAAGCTTCTTTCTGTCGAAGCC
Organism: Thermoplasmatota archaeon; assembly: GCA_034723935.1. Taxonomy (GTDB): domain Archaea; phylum Thermoplasmatota; class Penumbrarchaeia; order Penumbrarchaeales; family Penumbrarchaeaceae; genus JAYEPK01. Next base: position 7,969 of record JAYEPK010000516.1, on the reverse strand, counting down.
CTTTATCGGAGAGACGTTGATCCTGAGGATATCCAGATCGGATGGGTCATCGTTCTTCTTTTCGATACAGACCTGCCATTCATCCACCCCATCCACGGACGGGATGAGATCATGGAACGAATTGAGATTAAGCAGCGTTCCCTTGATCTTCGTGAGGGAGATGTTCTTCGAATAATCCTTTATCCTTCCGATCGGCCCCACAAGCCTTGGCCCTTCTCTGCCACAGTGGGGGCATTTCCCATATTGAATTCCTCCCTCGAAGATATCTCCGATCAGGAACCTGCAAACAACAGAACCCCTACCGTCAATATTGGTCACGGCCAATGCGCCTCTCTCTCCCGGTCTCTTCTGCCTGCCAGTTTCCGGATCCACTATCTCGCAGATGTGAATGTTCGGATGGATATGGAAGGTGTCCGATCCGGGGTCGCATTCCGCAAAGGCATCCCTCATTTCTGTGGTTCCGTACACATTGAATATCATCACATCGGTTGCTCCCATCTCCTTCAGGATCCCTTCCATCTTCTTTCTGGTCGGAACCGTGAGCTTCTCTCCGGCAGTCCCCACGATCTTGACCGAGGAAAGGTCACAACCAAGTTCCTGGGCCTTTCGGAGCAGATGATAGACATAACTTGGCACCCCAAGGATAATGTTGGCATCCACAAGACCCAGAATTTCCAGGGTCTTCTCCGTCGAGGTCACAACACCGCCCCCGGTATGGAACATCCGGATGGTCGAGTTCAAATTGACGAAATAGACCAGAATGAACGCAAGATGCGGTGCGAACGGGAAAGTATTGAGGACCACATGGTCGGGATCGAGATCGATCGTATCCTGCAGAGAACAGAAAGCATTCGAGAACTGTTTGATATCCCTTGATGTGAACATGAACGGAACATTGTTCCCGGTGGTTCCCGAGGTCGCTATCATGAAGGTCGGATAGTAATCCTTCCTGAGGCTCTCCTTGACATCACCTTTTATCATGTCCTTGAGCTTCAGCTGTATGAGCTTTGATCTTGGCCAGTGCTCCTTTATCTTCTCAAGGTCCGGCTGCAGTATGAAGTCCTTGTACCTCTTTGGATCCTCCGGTGTGGACATGATATCCTCTTTCGTGGTAAGAGGTATCCTCTCAAGGTCCTTTATCGTCCGTATGCTGCCCGGATCGATCCCGTTGTCATCGAAGAGCTTTCTGTAGTAAGGTGAAAAGGGATACAGCTGTATCTTCAAGAACTCTCTGAGCTTCCTCTCCTGGGTCCTCGTGATCTCTTCACTGCTCATGTTGTAGTATCTCTCCAAGGGATCGAAGTCCAGATTACCAGCTCCTCCATTCATCCATATGCGAATATCATAGATAATCCTTGTTGGAAAGCGGTCAGGAGAAGCTGAGCCTCGATGTGAACAACGGCTACAGGTCAGTATCTTCATGAATTGTGGAGCCCACATCATAAACACCTGTGATCATACCATCATCACCTATCCTGACCGAGCTCGAGACCACAATGACCTTTTCACCCGGACCCAGGATGTTAAGTGAATGAACGGCCCCTATGGAACTCATTATCCTGTTTTCGAGATCGCTGCTTTCGATATCTTCCGAGAAATATGGAACGACGCCCCAGACCAGTGCCATTTCCCTTGCAGTCCTTTCGCTTGGTGTCACTGCAATTATGGATCTGCTCGGTCTGTATTTGGAGATCATCCTTGCCAAATGGCCCGTATCGGTGATCGCAAGGACCTTTCCGGGATAGCTTCTGTCGTTGAACTCCTTAACGAGTGTGAAGCAGGCATGTCCAATGGTCTCCACTGCGCACTGTTCATCGGAATCATAATAATCGGGATCCCTATCCGGAAGCTCGCCTTCGGCTGTCATCACTATATCGTTCATGAACTCCACCGCTTGCACCGGATGCTTGCCAACCGATGTCTCGTTCGAAAGCATCACCGCATCGGCGCCGTCAAGGACAGCATTGAAAACATCGCTTGCCTCGGCCCTGGTCGGTCTCGAATGCTCGACCATCGATTCCAGCATCTGGGTTGCAACGATAACAGGAATACCGGCCCGGTTGCACAACCTGCACATCTCTTTCTGCCATACAGGGACCTCGTGGGGAGGGATCTCAACTCCCAGATCTCCCCTGGCCACCATGATCCCGTCAGATACACCGACAATATCCTGGAGGTTCTTCAGAGCAACCGGTCTCTCGATCTTGGCTATGATCCTGATATCCTTGCTCCCCCGATCCAGAAGGTATTCTCCGACCCCGGTCACGTCATCCGCTCTCGCCACAAAGGAAACGGCCACATATTCGGGATCCAGCTCCGCGATGAGGTCCAGATCTTCCATATCCTTGTCTGTCGGGATCTTCACGGACAGGTCCACGCCTGGAATGTTGCAACCTTTTCTATCAGATACCATCCCCCCCGCCCGAACCGTACACACGAGAGAATCGTTCTCCTTCTCGATGACCCGAAGCTTCACTATGCCATCATTCAGGAAGATCTCGTCATAGATACCAAGGTCCTCCAGCAGGTCGGGGTGATCTATGGTGAACCGTTTCTCGGTTCCAAGGACCGGATCGGGGGTCACCCTGACCGTATCTCCCGGGTTCAAGTAAAATTTTTTTGCCATGGAACCGGTCCTTATCTTGGGCCCCTGGATATCGCACAGTATTGCCACGTTCCTGTCATTATCCCTGGACAGGGACCTGATATCCTCAAACACCCTTCGGTGCCTTTCATGCTCACCGTGTGAGAAATTGAGCCTGGCAACATCCATTCCGGATCCGATAAGCGAGGAGATCATCTCCTTTCCCTCGGTTGCAGGTCCGATCGTGCAGACGATCTTGGTCTTTCTTGATAGGTCCATCAATTCCACACCCCGGTAAAAGGCAAACCCTCATCACATATAATCCTGTCCAATATCAAAGATGTTCAAGACCTATATCCTGTAATCGTTACGCAACAGCTCATGCATCAGTTCATGATATGAAAGATCACCAAAGGTCTTGATATCATGAAGTGTCGCCCTTTTAAGGTCCAGCATGAATATGTCCTTTCTCTCGGGAGAGATCATCACCATTTTCGTCTTTCCATCGAAGTTGAAAAAGAGCAGTACCATATCCACAAGATCCCCATGACCGTGGACCTTCACCTTCGTGTTCGAGGTCCGCTCGAGATGTCTGATCCTCTTCTCGACGTCATCCACATCAAAGGATGATATCTCTATCAAAGATACGAGTCCCTCGAGACGGTATCTCCTGTGAGGTATGGGAGCCAGGAACGATATAAGGAGCCTGTCGTTCTTGATGTCGTAGCGATACGTGGAAAGGAGCAGAGTGATCAACGAGAGCAGTATCAAGAAGAAGGCCGAGAAACGCGTTGTTGTCCTGACTATCTGTATGGATAGAATGGATTGAACATACAACAGCAGTGCTGCAAGTCCAAGAAGGAAAAAGAACAACACGTAAAGTGAGGGTTTCGGAACCGAATGGTATTTCATCTTCAGACATAATATTGACAGGCTTCAATTAAAATGATTTCCGAGAGATTATCGATTAAGATATGGAAGAAGAAAACCATTGAGGATCATATTCTCTTCAAGAACATTGTAACAGCTCCGAGAGTTTGCTACAGACAGCAGAACGAATGGCGATAACTTTACTGTTCGCTATCGGGAACAATGGAAAATAATAAAAAAAAGGCTCCCCGACAGAGAACATCGAGGAGCAAAGGATCATCAGTAAAATTACCAGGATCTGCTGCTTCTGTTATCCTGGCGAGGCCTGGCCTCGTTGACCTTTATAGCGCGCCCTACGAGCTCAAGACCATTGAGCTCGGCGATGGCGGTCTTTGCCTCATCATCATTGGGCATCTCGATGAATCCGAAGCCCTTTGACCTGCCGGTGTCCCTATCGGTGATCACCTTTACGGTGTCCACTGCACCGAATTCCTCGAAAGCCTTTCTTATGTCCTGCTCCCCTGCATCGTAGGAGAGATTTCCAACGTATATATTCATGTTTTAACCCCCTGTGCCTGATCTCAGGGGTAGTAACCACCGATCTTCAAGCCTAGAGCAATTGCACTCAATTCAACATAGTATTTAAAACAATAGGTTAAAATGGAACAAAATGTTCACATTCTGCCAATTTTATTCACCAAAACACCTCCTCAATGTCACTTCTTCATACAGGAACAACTGCTTTCCTCGTGGTGTGGAAACCTGTTGCGAACTGATCTGTTCCATGGCATCAACTGTTCCTTCAAGAAGGTGTGAGATCGAATAGGACACACTTCTTGTTATATCGAATTCTCCTGATAATATCGGATAATGGTCTCCTCCGGTATGTTCTCTATCATCCTGTAAAGTGCTCCCACTGCATGCTGTGTGTAATCTATCCTTATCCACCCGCTCTGCCAACCCATTTTCTCGTTCACTTTATCAAATAGATCGTGACGGTATCCACCCATGACCAGATGAGGTGAGCGGCACCCGTATGCTTCGTCCTCGTCGTACATGAGGTTCAGAATGAAACGGGATGCGTTCAGCAGTACATTGGTATAGATCCCTACCCGGTCCGTATCGTTTATGGCCGTGGCAACACCAAGGACATCTCCGAGACCTTCACTGTACGTGCATGAGTTCATTGAAGGATATGACCTGAAAGAACCCCACAGTTCCGGATGCTCCAGAAGCAGTTCTTCATCAAAATTACCGTGATATCCGAAATACCTCCCGTAATGGTTCCGGATCAGCCATTCCGAAAGCTTGAAACAGGCATCTGCATAGACCTGCTTGCCTGTCAGGTGATAGCCTTCGGCAAAAGAGGAAGCCATCCAGGAATAGTAGGCAGTGGACATATTGTGGCATCCGTTGTAAGTGAGGTACTCCATGTGATACTTTGCTGACCTCTCGAAACCCTCCAGATACCTCTCGTCCCCTGTGAACTTGTATGCAAGTGCAAGTCCCAGAAGGCCCTCTCCGGATGCCATCATGTTCTCCTCGAATGAGCTGATAAGGTACCATTCATAGGTATAATCGAACCTCCCATTATCGTCCAGACTCTCAAGACATAGGGTGGCCAGACCGTTGAGATGGTCCAGATGGTCATCATCCCCTGTCGCGTTGTACAAGTAGCAGTAACCGATCAGGGCCAGTGCATTGTCAAAGAGTCTGGAACTACCCCCGTTCAGGACGTAATGCAGGTCCCCCTGTTCCTTGATGAGAGGCTCCACATATCCTTCCGCATGTTCAGCAGCTTCCAGATACCGTTCATCACCGGTGTGCTGGTATGCCCAGACAAGGGTGTAAATGGAAGCGCTGTGCCGTGCAAGTGAATATGGATAACGATCTATCTCAGTATCGTTCTCCGGATCGAAGATGTAAACATATGAACCATCCGTCCTCTGGACCCTCCCGAACCAGTGAGAGCCAAGGACCGCTCCCCTCTCTATCGGGTTCGTGAAGTTCATATCATCTATCTCGGAGAGGAAGAACTCCTCCTTCAAGGGAGCTTTTCTTTCCCAGAACGGATAGACGACCGAGATGAGTATGGTAACAAGGACTATCAGCATGACGATACTGCACGCGATGATGAACTTGAACACTTGATCCTTCAAATCGTTCTCCCCGCTTGATAGAACGGTACAAGATATTTATATCGTGCCCCCAACGGAAAATATATCTCACAGCTCCCTGGAATCTAATTTATAATCACATAACGATAAGGAGAGCGTGAAGGAAAGGTCCAGGGCATATCTTTTAGGCATCACCGCGGTCCTTATCTGGTCCACCGTAGCATCGGTGTTCAAGATCACACTCAGGTCTACGGACCCGTTCTCCATGGTGCTGATCGCATCCGTTGTTTCCACTTTTACTTTGATGCTTGTGTTGATCTTCAAGGGAAAGTTGAAGAAACTCGGGGAGCTTCCGAAAAGGTCCATTTTCAAAGCTCTTGCTCTTGGCTCCCTGAACCCTTTTCTCTACTACATCGTTCTCTTCAGTGCTTATGATATTCTTAAGGCCCAGGAAGCGCAGGCCCTCAACTATACATGGCCCATAATGCTCACCGTCCTTTCGATCCTGGTCCTCCGGCAGAGGACAACGAAGCTGCAGATCTCTGCTGTTCTGATGTCATTTTTTGGCATAGTAGTGATATCCTCCAGGGGGAGCTTCTTTCTCGGATCGACCATTGCACCATGGGGGATACTTCTGGGACTATTCTCCGCAGCTATCTGGGCCACGTTCTGGACGCTCGATCTGAGGAGCAGTATGGATGATGATGTGAAGCTATTCTTGAACTTCCTGTCGGGAACCATCCTGATAGCGATACTCGTGGTCTCCAGGGGAGGGATAAATCTCGAGGGAGTTGATGGGATCACCGGTTCCATCTACATAGGCCTGTTCGAGATGGGAATAACCTTCATCATCTGGTTCAGAGCGCTCCGGGTTTCCGGGACAGCTTCGAAGATATCCAATCTGATCTATCTGAGTCCTTTTCTTTCGCTATTTTTGATACAGGTAATTGTCGGGGAGCCGATACTTGCGACCACGTTGATCGGTCTTGCCCTTATCATGGCAGGAGTTGTACTTCAGAGGTACGATGATCGGTCCGGGAAGGATCCGGCTCCATGAGGGAGAAAACCATGTTCCGAATATGAACCGTAAGTTATAAAAATAGACCATGACCACTATTAATTCAGCAATAACACTGAAAACGGCAAGGGACATGGTGTTTTTTTGCCTCCACGCCCTATTTTCCTTCCTTCTTGCTCCGTCCCTTGCCTCTTCTTCTTTTTACTATTTAGCCGTAATACTTATAAGGTTTTTTCATGATCTTTCTCACAGGTTGGTTTCAAAGAGGTAGAGGCACACCTATCTTTCCTCAAACCCCACAGGGACTGTCGATATCCCTCGAACTCTTTTCCTCTACCTCACCTTTTTCATCAGATGGATTCTGTCCTGTCGATACCATACTTGCCCTTTATCACATTCAGCCACTGTATCCACTTGCTCTTCCTTATGCCGATGAGCTTCATTGAGGGGAGCCTTTCTACCTCTTTACCATTCTGGTAGGCAACAACTGTTGGAACGAATTCAAGTCCATGCTCCATCCACAGCTTTGAGCCATGATCGGGGATTTCTATCTCCTTGCCTTCCGGTATATGCTTGTAGAATAATCTTTTAAAATGTTTGCAGAAGGGACATCCCGGCTGCTGGTACAAAATGAATTCCATGTTTATAAATCAGAAACTTGAAATATATAAGGTCTTTCGCTAACCTATCAGGTTCTCCGATTGGGTCGGGGAGCTTTGAACAGTTTGATTTTTATATCGGTTGGTCAATGACCGAGAGCTTTCATGGGTGCTTCGCATTTTCAAAGCGTAACTCATATGCAGGGGTAGCTAAGCTTGGTCAACCTTCGGAAAATCATAGATTTCCCTGGGGTCGAGACAGGTGTGTCTCAACCCGGTCCCCGTTGACCAAGATGTTTGCCCGCTGCACCCCAACCGCCCCCAACCCCGTGCAGGGGTAGCTAAGCTTGGTCAACCTTCGGAAAATCATAGATTTCCCTGGGGTCGAGACAGGTGTGTCTCAACCCGGTTCCCGTTGACCAGGATGTTACTCGCTGCACCCCAACCGCCCCCAACCCCGTGCAGGGGTAGCTAAGCTTGGTCAACGGCGCTAGATTCAGGGTCTAGTCCTTAGTGGTTCGAGGGTTCGAATCCCTTCCCCTGCACCATATTCTATCATCCGTTCACTGCGGAGCAGAGAATGGATGCATGGTTCGAAGTGATTCGAACCCGGTAGGTCTTGAGACTTCGTTTCACAAATAACACTGAGAAGTCTCAAGGTGAGCTAAATCCTCGATTTAGCGGAAGTTCGAATCCCTTCCCCTGCACTCATCTGTTTTTCCATATTCCGATTATCACAGGGAAAATCGGATCAGGGTTTGGGATTCGAACCAAAGGTCCC
>JAYEPK010000515.1:0-1910 GCA_034723935.1 Thermoplasmatota archaeon | reverse complement strand
CAGAGGCAAGTGCAATCTTAGGTTCGATGACACAAATCCCACGGCTGAAGAGGAAGAGTATGTGATGTCCATCAAGGAGGATGTCAGATGGCTTGGTTTCGACTGGGAAGATAGGCTTTTTTTCGGGTCCGATTACTTCGATCAGATGTATGAATGGGCCGAGCAGCTGATAGTGCAGGGGGATGCATACGTTTGCGATCTGAAGGCAGAGCAGATCTCCGAGTACAGGGGAACCCTGACCACCCCGGGCAAGGAGAGCCCGTTCAGGAACAGGTCTGTCGATGAGAACATGGATCTTTTCAGAAAAATGAAGAACGGCGAGGTCGGAGACGGGGAAAAAGTGCTCAGGGCGAAGATCGACATGGCCCATCCCAATATGAACATGAGAGATCCTGTCATGTACAGGATCGTTCACAAACCCCATCACAATACAGGGGATAAATGGTGCATCTATCCGATGTACGACTGGGCCCACGGGAACGAGGACTCGATAGAGGGGATCACACATTCCCTGTGTACTCTGGAGTTCGAGAACCACAGACCGCTCTACGATTGGTTCCTCATAAAACTGGGCGTTTACAAACCCCGGCAGATAGAGTTCGCACGACTGAACATTACGTATACCGTGATGTCAAAGCGTAAACTACTCGAACTCGTCAGAGGAGATCATGTCAATGGATGGGACGATCCGAGAATGCCCACGATCTCGGGAATGAGAAGAAGAGGTTATCCTCCTGCAGCCATCCGCGATTTCTGTTCAAGGGTGGGTGTCGCAAAGGTCAATTCCACCATCGCCTTCGAACTTCTCGAGCACTGCGTGCGGGAGCAGCTCAACAGGACAGCTCCCAGGTTCATGGGCGTTCTGGACCCGCTCAAGGTCACCATCAGCAATCTACCCGAAGACCATGAGGATCTGATGGAGGTAAATAACAATCCCGAGGACCCCGATGCCGGGACAAGGATGGTCCCGTTCGGAAGGGAGATATATATCGAAAGGAAGGATTTCATGGAGGACCCTCCAAAGAAGTTCTTCAGGCTTTCACCCGGCAGAGAGGTCAGATTGAGGAACGCATATCTGGTCACATGTACCGACGTTGTCAAAGAAGGTAATGACATCAAGGAGGTCATATGCGAGGCGGACCTTGATTCCAGGGGAGGAAACCCACCCGATGGCAGAAGAGTGAAAGGAACACTTCACTGGTCGTCCGTCAAGCATGCGGTGGACGCCGAGATACGGCTTTATGACAAATTGTTCACGGTGGAGGACCCCATGGGGGAAGAAGGAGACTTCAAGGACTTCATGGACCCGGACTCCCTTGAGGTAAAGAAAAAATGTAAGGTGGAGCCTGCAGTGAAAGAGTTGGAACCTGGAACAAGTTTCCAGTTCGAGAGGACGGGATACTTCATCATTGATCCTGACACAAGCGGGAGTAACCTTGTGATCAACAGGACCATCACCCTGAGGGACAGCTGGGCAAGGATGCAACAAAAGAAATGAGATGATCCGGGCCAGCAAAAATTTATAAATGAAATGCTCCTTCGCCGGTCCTACAAAGTCCAAAGTATGCTCCCGTAGTGTAGCGGCCAATCATGCTGGCCTCTCGAGCCAGCGACACGGATTCAAATTCCGTCGGGAGCACTTCGCTTTTTTTCTGTTTAAAATCGTGCTCCCTATCCCGCATTGTTTTTCTTTCGTCAATTTGAAAATGCTTATGAAAAACAATGCTTTACAACAATTGGATACGCTGAAAAATGCAGCTACAATAATATAATTCGTTTTTCAGCTGACCTTGAAAAAGAAATTACCGTCGCTTGGTGTACCTTTTTCAAGGTTCCGTCGTAAGCACCCATGTATCCTTTGTATTATTTTTCCCTTGGGGGTCTTGGGGGTTATTATCTGTTGTGTCCGA
>JAYEPK010000514.1:0-8586 GCA_034723935.1 Thermoplasmatota archaeon | reverse complement strand
GTTCCATGCAGGAGCGAATGACCTCAGAGGGATTGTAATGATTTTCCTTGCAGAAACCGAAGAAATCAGTTGCTGAATCTTCGAAGTTCTGTGTGACAGCGATGTGTATCTGTTCGCCTGATCTGTAAACCTTTGTTGATCTCCTACCCAAAAGACAGCCTCCTGTATCTTTCTCGTGTTCGGATAAGCAATTCTGATGCATTGTATAAATGGATTATGCCACGAGTTGCTTCGTATGATAATCCGAACCACACGGATAGGACTGGCCGCATCAGAAGGTAATGGGATATATTTATTGCATTAATCCGTATTGTACCGGACATGGTCGAAAAGAAGAAAGCGGTTCCGAACAAGGTCAAAAGACCCAAGAGCGACCCGCATGCCTGGAAAAGGACATGGACCGCCCAGAAGACAAGGGATGCAAAGGCGATCGAGAGCCTTGCGAGGGATTACATGGTCTATCTTGACCGTGCAAAGACCGAGAGGGAGGCTGTGCAATTCTGGCTCGAGCAGTTACTGGAGATGGGATCGGTCGATCTTGAAAGCAGAGGCAGGAAAAGGACCAGGCCAGGAAGGCTCTTCCATATGGTCAACAGGGGCAAACAGCTCCATGCTGGGGTCGTTGGCCGGGCTGACCTGCAAAACGGTGTCAACATGGTCGTAACACATCTGGATGCTCCAAGGATCGATCTGAAGCCCAGACCGATCGATGGAGATGAGGATACCGGCATTGGTTTCTTCCGGACCCATTATTACGGGGGTATCAAGAAGTATCACTGGGTCAACATTCCCCTGGCCCTCCATGGGAGGGTCGTCAAGGGCGACGGTTCGTCGGTGGACCTGGTCATCGGTGAAGAAAGGAAGGATCCGGTCTTCGTCATTCCCGACCTTCTTCCTCATCTGTCGAGAAAGATCCAGAACAGGAGAAAGCTGGCTGATGGAATAAGGGGGGAGGAACTTAACGCCCTTATCGGAACGGGTGATCTACCGGGAGAGGATGATGAGGCGCTGAAACCGGTCGTGAAAGAAGTTCTTGCATATTTGAACAGTGAATACGACATCATCGAGGAGGACCTTGTATCATCGGACCTTTGCCTAGTCCCTGCCTGGGGCTCCAGGGAGATCGGACTTGACAGGGGCCTCATAGGTGCATATGGACATGATAACAGGGTCTCGAGCTTCTGCGGGATGAGGGCACTTCTTGATCTTGCCCGTGAGAAGAGATCTCCGGAAAGATGGTGCACTGTTATGAACTTCGATAAGGAAGAGATAGGTTCCGACGGTTCCACCGGAGCAAAATCCGAGTTCCTTGAGATGTCCATATACGAAGCACTCGATTGGGCCGGGTCCAGTGGGAACAGAAGGGAGCTCCTGAGGACATTGTCCGGGTCCTTTGGACTGTCAGCCGATGTCAAATCCGCTATCAATCCTTCATTCAAAGGTGTTCAGGACCCGAACAACTCGGCAAGATTGGGGGCTGGCATCACGATAACGAAATATACCGGGAGGGGTGGGAAGGTAGGGGCCAATGATGCATCTGCAGAGATGGTCGGAGAGATAAGAAGGCTGTTCAATGGCAGCAAGGTAACATGGCAGATGCAGGAGACAGGGAGGGTCGATATGGGTGGTGGTGGAACTGTTGCAAAGTTCCTGGCCGTTCGCAACATGGATGTTCTTGATACCGGGATCCCGCTTCTTTCAATGCATTCTCCTTACGAGGTGATGGCAAAGACGGACCTCTACACGGCCTGGAAAGGATTCAGGGTATTTCTGGAGAAGTTCAGGGAATGATCGGGAACTATGCACTTTATCTTCTCAGTGTCCTTACTCGCTTCACCACGGTTTTCTCATTCTCATCCACTGGATCTGCATCTGCCGGTTCGGCCTCATCGGTGAAATCAGATAATGTCTCGTCCAGCATACTGAGGAGCTCATCATCTCCGGGCGGATCCTCCATCTTGGATACCTGTTCCGGAGGGGCCTCCGGTTCGATAGAGGGTGCATCAGGGATATACTCCTCGGTCTCGTGTGGAGAGGTCGGTTCATGGTTCTGTACCACTGTTTTTCCACCGTATTCTCCAATGAGCCTGCTGTAGATCTCCTCTTTGATCAACCCTTTTCTGTAAAGGTTTTCAAAGTACTCGATGGATTGTTTTCCAAGTTTGCCGGATACCTTTGGAAGTTGTTTCATTACAGGTGCAGGTCTGGATGGTATCGAAGGTTTGGCTACATTTTCCCTTTGGATCGCGGGTTTCTGGCGGACATCTACTTTCTGATCCGAAATTGTCGGTCCGGGTTCCCGTGAAAGACCCTGGTACAGCTTCTTCTCTGCATCGTTGAACATCCAATCGGTCTTCCTGAAGAAATCCTTGAGGTTGTTCACCAGTTCATCCAAGTCCTGGACCTTCTTGTTCATGAGCCTTTTTAAAAGATCGGAGTCGGATGTGAGCACCATTGAAAGATGGAACTGGTTTCCCGATGAAAGGATGAAAACGTTTACCATCTCTCCGAGGGAAACTGCACCCTCCTTCTTCTCCGATGCCATGATCTCGATGTTCGGGATCTCGAAGAATTCTCTCTGTGCGGCCCCTGTTGCCGAGTTACCCAGTTCAAAGCTGTGTCCATCGGATGTGGACACGGCCCTTGCCTCGTCCTCTCCACCGATGGCGAACATCCTCTCCGGAATGTTAATGAAGACCAGTCTTTCGTTGGTAAGGTATATGGTTCCCTTTGATGGTTCCAGAAGGTAATCTCCCCCGTAGTACCTCCAGGTTGATTTCAGAGTGGGAACAACATTCTCCTCGACAACGAGCTTCTTCTCGTTGCGGTGAAGAACAAGTTCACCGTTCTCATCGTAAATATCCTTGAAACCGTCCTTATCCCCGTATTTCATCTTTATCAAACCCTGCATCGGTGAGGCTGCTGGCAGCGGACCTCATTATCATTCGGTTGATTATTTAATATTTATCGTATCAGTTCCTTATTCCTCCATGACCTTAACAACGGTTCCCTTGTTCGAGCCCTTGACAATGTAAGGTATGCCACCCCTTTTTTTTATGGATGCGGCACAGTCCTCCGGTCTATCGGTCAATGCAATGATGGAGCCTCCACCTCCGGCACCGGTAAGCTTGGCACCGTAGGAACACCCCTCAACAGAATCCTTCAGTTTGTCGAGTTCCCTGGAGCTCACCCCGAGTATTGAAAGCAGCGAGTGGTTCCGATTCATGAGTGAACCCAGCTCTACCATGTCTCCGGACCTGAGTGCCTTGAGACCATCAAGTACAATTTCGCCGATCTCATCTATGGTCTCCCTGGCGAAACCAGATCTTTCGTAGAAGTTCCTGACCTTTGTGACCTGGATATGGGTTATCGATGGCCTTCTGGTGAAACCGATGACAAGTTCCATCGGAGGAGGCTCGATATGGTGTACGTGCCAGGTCCGATCGCCCTTGCTGATGCTCCACAGCAGTTCCTTCTTTTTCTCGAAGGACACCAGAATTCCACCACCATGTGTGGAACATGAGGTATCTGTCGGAGATGCCCCCCCCTGGACATTGTATTCGGTTTCGAAGGCATTCAGTGCGTTCGACCTCTCGCTCCACTCCCCCTTCATCGTTTCCAGTATCGCAACGATCGATGATGATAGTGCTGCACTTGACCCCAGTCCTGAAGCGCTTGGTATTCTCGATCTGGTCCTGAATGAAAGCGGATCTCCGTTCCAGAGGTTCTCGATCGCCCAGCGAACGTACCTGTGCCTTCTTACACTGAGTTTCCCTCCGTCCACCCTTGTCTCCAAAGCCTTTTTTGCGGTAACGGTGATCCTTCTGTTCAAAGCCAGGGCTATCGCCGGTCTTCCGTAAATAACTGCGTGCTCCCCGAAGAGTATGGCCTTTGCAGGGGAGGATGCTTCCATCATAACAGGTGATATAACTGAAATGATAATACCCTTTGGCCACAATTATTGTATATTTGCATTCATATAGTATTCCAGACCTTTCCGGTAAAATGGAGAAAAGGAAGATGAACAGCGCTTTTACCGGACCCTATCACGGGGATGTCAGAAGAGCAAAACCTCTTTCCTCTGGGGTCCAAAGAAAACGGTCTTCGCATGGACCTATCGACCATGATGTACCTCTGGTAGGGAGAGGCAAGGCAGCCTTCATCATAGTGATAATATTGCTTATGAACATGATGGGGAATGTTTTTGGTGAGGATGGTGGATCGCTATCCCTCGTTCAAAGTACCGATTATGGAATTTTCAGCAGCATGGGTTCCCTTCATACGGAACAGGAGACCAGGAGAGATAACGAGCAGGTGGATGCTGAGGTGACCACAGCTTTCTCAACGATGCATCCCGTGGATCATGTCTTTCGGGACCATGGTTCCGCTGGTTTCATCGAGGAGACCATCGATGTGCCGGAACCTCTGACAAAGAGCCCTGTTGTCTTCGATGCTGTTTCCGGGAACCCGATAATCGATGATACAACCATTCTGGATTGGGCGTTGCCACCCCCTCTGAGCGAGCAGGGTGTGCTCAATTATCTGGTCCTCACGGATAGTGGAGGTTATCAGACCTGGAGCCTCGGGTCAATGGTTCCGAGGATCGGACTTGTGGTCGATTCATCCCTGGACAAATGGATACACATCAACGTTGACGGCATCCTGTCCACGGGTGATGTTGATGGGAACGACATCCGGGTGAGAATGACATTCGGAAGAGACCTCCTTGAAAGGGATTGGGACGTTACACTTTTCCCACCATCGATCAACTTCAACAATGCCGGTATAAGGATCGAGATAGAGGCACTTGAAACCCAGAGCGGTAGATCGGCCGTTGGAGGCTCTGTTTATTTTATAAAGGGAATATCCTACGATAACAAGAACTACATATGGTCGGTGGGCGTTGGTCTTGATCGTTTCATGGATTCGCTTGTTATCAGGGTCCAGGCGAGACAGTGGAGGGCATCACCGGATGCTGGTTTGATCGGTCAGCTGATGGGGTCAGGGACTGTAAATATCAACGAGCTCAACATTCTCGAGATCCTCGGACCCTACACGATATCCTACGAGTTCCGGACATCTCCGGAGGACATGGACATCTTCATCTCCGTTATCAGGGTCTTTGACCAGGCCATCGAGGATAGGGCCTATATCAAGCTCGGGATCGAGAATGACCAATTCCATGACAGGATAGTATCCAGAGGTTCGTTGTTGCTCAACCAGGAACGGTTCGGAGATCCGGTGGACAGAGTAGAATGGAGAGCCGGGACCAACGGGTCCAGAGTTGATGATACGGTGAAATTGAACATCAGGTATACAGAGTTCAGCAATGATCTTGTGGACGCCCATATTTTGATACCTGTAATGCCCAGTTATCTCAGGATCGACCTGGAATATATTGCAGACGGGGATGATCCGCGAACGGTAATGGACCTGAACACAAGGAACGGCATATCCTCGCTTGAGTTCCTCGAGGCTATCTACCAGAACTGGAGCACTACAGGTGGTCTTGATGATATTGCCGTTACCAGGGTAAGATTGAAGGGGATACCACGTGAGCTTCACCTGGAGACGACCGCTGGTGTCCCACTGGAACAGACGAACACCTCGCCCCTGAACCTATTTGACTCCTTCATGTCCAAGCTGGCAGGAAGGTTCTACAGGATCGGTAAGATATTCCGGGAGATCCCGAGGGCAGTGGCCGATATGCCGGGTAGAGATGGTTCCACCCTTCTGGATTGCCGTGGTGAGAGCATCCTCTCGATCGATTACACATATACAACAGGTCCTTATCTGAACAGCACAGGAAATTTTGCAGCTTTCCTTGACCATGGTGCCGATATGCCGGCGATATCAGCTCATCTTGAGGGTCTGAGCTACTACAAGGGGAGCTTTTCGGACGGTAGCGATATAACACTGAGCCTTGTTGATGTTCCTTCCATCACTATCTATGCAAAGGCCCCGGACGCTGTGGCCCTCGTCCGTATCGAAGACATACCGGGGACGATTCATCTACTCATGTCGGGGAATCTCATATCATACGACGGGAGCGAGGACGGTCAACCTGCCCGGATAGGGTCGATCTTCTACAATTACAGGGACAGTTCCCTGTTCTTTGATGTTAATATCTTTGATATACCCTCTTCGCTGTCCATGATAAGGTCCGACGACCAGGTGGAGATAGTTTCCGGTACCGGAGCGATCGGTACAGTTGAGATGTTCACCGGGAACAGCACAACGCTTGCTCCGTATGACCTTCCCGAGCGAAACTTCGTATCGGTGAGAAAAGATAGTGGCAAGGTAGGTGTTGGGCTCCGGTTGAATAAGTTTCGATCCATCGTGTACAACAACGGGACCGGGGGTTTCCTCGAGATCAGCACTGTCGCAGCTGCAAATTTCTACGCACTGATAAAAGATGATGACAGCGGTCTGGACCTTGAAGCGGTCTTTGCTCCGCTTCCTCCCTTCACGCATATCGACACTCCAAGTGTGATAGGTGCTTCCGATCTTGGCCTCCCCGATATACTTGGTATCGAATCGATATCAGAATATTCCGATATACTGCTCTCACTGTCCAAAGTGGGCAGGGCCCCACTTGATCTGGCCTCCGGGATATCCAGAGGGCTCACAGACACGATCGGACAGTATTCCAACGGTTTTTCGATGTCCTGGGACCTGGCCGAGGATGAGAGCAACCTGGATCTGTTCATGAGGATAGAAAAAAAGGGAGATCACGATATCGAGCCCGCTGAATGGACCCATGGGATCTGGATCGAGCAGAGGGGCGTTGGAGACAGCAGTTCGGTCAACGGCAATATCTTTTTGAAGGGCATGCCCACAAAGGGAGAGGTGGCGCTTTCATTCTCCGAGAAGACCATATCGGTGGATATGGATTTCAGGTCCTACAGGCCAGAGTTCGATTGGATGCTGGTAAGGACCGCAGGGGTCCAGGACAGGGACATATCGATCTATCTAACCGGGATCGAGAATGGAATGGACTTCAAGCTATCTATGAACATTACCACCGATCTTTCCATAGGTGGTATGATGAGGATCGATATGGACGTGGACATGAAGGACGATCAGGGTGCTCCCCTGGATCTCGGTCCCATGATGGCCACTCTCAGGAAGTCCGCCCCGATCCTATCGATAAGGCAGATGTACCTTCCACAGGTGCCATCGGAAATGCATCTTGAAGCCTACATCGGAGACGGGGTGAATGCAGAGTACAACTCATCAAGGAGCATAGATCATCTATATTTCAAGATAACGAAGCTCATGAGCGACAGGTGGTCCCAGGTCTATGCGATATTCCATGATCTTCCGACCTCCTTCAGCATCAAGCTCATTCCGACCAAGGAATTCACCATACAGGAACCATTTCCTCTCCAGGGACTTCCCTCGCTCGAGATAAAGACCTCCTCTGATGATATGGACATTTTCATAGAGTATGACGGGTCCGGTTTCGGTCAAAGAGGACGCTACAAGATATATGCGGATAACATCGGCAACACCTCGACATTCTACGAGGGAGATGATTATGTCATCGAAAGCGACGGGATCGGTTTCCTCTCGATCGAGCTCGAGAGGCTCCCTGCCATGGAAAGCTTCACGTTGACCTCGCTAATGCTGCTTGGAAACGACGTCCGGAGATTGAAGTTGTCGGTCTCGATGGGTTTTGGAATCTATCCTATCATCAGAATTGACGAGGCAGAGGGTGGGAGCTTCCAGATCAAATTGGATGCGGAAATGGAGGTCAACGACAGACAATATTCTCCGGACCTTTTCTTTCTCAACTTCAGGACCAACAAGATCCTATGTTTCAACGTGATAACCGGTATTTCGGTGAACCGGGACAATTCTGCAGTGAACATGGATAAGAGTGATGGCGGGATCATCATGCCTGCTCCTGTCCTTACGTTCTGGGGATGGATGATCGGGGAGGTGTTGTGATGGCTGGAAACGGTGTCATGGACCGGTGGAAGTGGGGCCTTCCCTTTGTTGTGATCGCCATGATACTGTTCACGTTCTCGATGTACCAGTGGATCATCCCGAGGACCGATCTGGAGGTCAGAACGGTCTACCATGAAGCACCAGGCGGTGGGGGCACCGGTGGGACCATAAACATAAATGTCCTTCTCACGAACCAGGGTAACAGGGACATCGATGACCTGGAATGTATTGTGTGGGTCAGGTCCGGAGAAGGTGAGGTGCTCTCTTTCAAGGAGGTCAAGAACGTCTTTCTTGGAAGCAGAGAAAATACGGAGATGAAACTTGTTATTGTAGGCAGCCATTACAGTGTGTACAAGATTGCTGTTGAACTGCTATTTCACTCTGTCGGATCAGACCATTCCCGGGATTTGGACTATTCGACAAGTGAGGATGCCATGAACCTTGTTTTCGTCGAGAACCTGCCCTGAGATGATCTATCAGCCAAAGTACTGCAGGTCATCGGGTCTTTCGGTCTGGTCGGGCTCTTCGATGTTATCCTTTATCTTGGAAGTGATCTCATCGATCTGGGTTGCTTTCTTCTCCAGGCTCGAATAGTCGATCTCGAAACCAAGGTAACTGCTCAGGACCTTCAGG
>JAYEPK010000513.1:0-1923 GCA_034723935.1 Thermoplasmatota archaeon | reverse complement strand
CCGGGAACCAGGGCTCCGTTGTTCGGTATATCATAGAAGGTTCTACGACCCACATCGAACCAGGATGTTAGCTGCAGCTCCCCGGGATATCTGAGGAGCTTCACGCGGTAGAACAGAGCGTCACCTTCTTCATCAAAGGCAGAGTCCCAGAAGAGATGAGGTGTTGGTGAGACCACAGCCGAGGGATAGCCCTTACCCTTGAATACGGGAGGATAATTGTCAGGAACATCGACATTTATCCTGAACTGATTTGTCTCATCGTATGCACCCAGCCGGTCAGCAGCTCTCCACTTTATGAAATTGTAAACACCTTCATCGGAGAAGATCAGGTTGACCCAGCACAGGTGAACACCATTTCCGATCTCTGTGATCCCGTCCGGTGCCATCCATTCCGAGAACTCCCCGCTCGTTGTCCTGTAGGCATACTGCACGGATGAAAGGTTGAGACCGCTGGAGCTAAGAGCCGATCCCGGAAGGTGGTCGAGCCACTGTATGGTGCAGTTGACATCCCTGTAGAGTTGCAGTCCCTTTGGGCCGAGGGCCGTATAGAACGGTGGTTCGGGATCGACCCACACATTGATCGGGTCCGATCGACCCGGACCGTTCCCGACCTTGTCGTATGCTTCGAAGACGAGGTAGTTTTCCTGGCCCGGATTCAGCATGATATTTCCCCATGCCTCGTATGTGTTGTTATCGATCATTCTTCTGTTTCCAAGCTTCACACCTTTTTCAAGGTTATCAGGTCCGGTCACGGATTTCCGGACCTTTATTGAACCGGATCTGACGTTCCCTCCTTCGAAATCCTCCACAAGGACCTTGCAGAAGACAGAATCCGTATCCAGCCACTCCTCCGGAGTTGGTGATAGAACAGTTATTTTTGGAGGAGTGGCATCGATCAGAGGACCTATTAAGATGGGGGAGAAAAGAGGGGTTGGATCGCTTTCCTCCACCACTTCGATCCGCCACCAGGTCTGTCCCTCGTATGGGACCTCGATACGGGACTTGTATTCCGCGCCATCCATGTAGTCTATATCACCCTGGAATACCTTTTCCATCAGATTCGGCTCATCGAGGATAGGGTCCGCCCCCTCAGCATCTTTGAAAAGGTGCACCCTTGGATAACCTTCGATCGGGACATCATTGTTCTGATCCGTATAATTGAGGGAGAATGTGACATTGACCGAGGATGATGCAACACCTGGATTGAATTCGTAAGGGCTCCAGAATTCCATATCCATGAACCCTGGTCTGAGGTTCGGACCGTCCACCGGTCCGCTGTGGGAGGCGAAGTATACATCAAGATATCTTGCATAATAGCTACGGCTGTCCCACCAGGTGGAAACTGCACGTGCAGTGTTGTCGAAGGCAATGATCGGTCTTTGCTGACAGGAGAGGTCATTCCAGTATCTGTCCGTATCATCGACCCTCAGAAGGGGGCTCCAGGTACGGCCTCCATCGGATGAGTTGAGAAAGAATATCTCTCCTTCATCCTTTGTATCCTTGTAGGGGACACTTCTCTGAAATACAACTCCGACGATACCATCACCATATGCAGCTGTGTACGGGAATATATCATCGCAGCCATCTGGAGCGACCGTCAATCTTTTATTCGTCGAGAAGGTGTTGCCGCCATCCTCGCTCCGGGTGAACCAGATCTCGTCGTTACCGGTCCTCTTGTCCCTCCAGGTGATATACAGGTTTCCCGAATCGTCCACCGCAGGGGAAGGCCACTGACGAGAATTGACAGGTTCCTTGTCATCCGATACGGCTTTGTTCTCTCCAAAGGTCTCTCCGCCATCGTGGGAGCATGCAACATAGGGTCTGTATTGGTCGTCATTTTCTCTGTTGTCGTGCCATGTGACGTATATGTCATCCCCGTTCAATGCACATTTGAGGAAATCATGGTTCCTGTAATAGATGCCG
>JAYEPK010000512.1:0-8673 GCA_034723935.1 Thermoplasmatota archaeon | reverse complement strand
AAAATATACTTGAGTTCATTTAGTATAGTAAATGATATTATTGTTAAATCATACAGTATACTTGGCTATTTTGAGGATGAGATGGTCTTTTGTAGATATCTGTTCTCCTCTTCCAGTGTCATACCCGCAATATCCTTACTGATCTTATCACGGAAATCTCTCATCATCTTCACTGAATCGAACTTCTTTGTTTTAGTCATACCCAACAACCTCCCAGGGGGAGCGGATCTCAACTGTTCCATATCCATTCTTGATATTGACCGAATTATATCCTCTTATTCTCTCACCAATATTTTTGAAATTCCAGCTTATTATAATATCAGCCTTTATCACAGTGGCATCCTTGAACATCATGGTTACTCTGTCCCGGAACTCTTCGCACATCGAAGTGTGATCTTGAAAGTGGCCCCTTTCAGAACAGGTTCAACTCTCTCGATGCTCCCACCATATCTTTCTAACACTTTTTTAACGATGTAGAGGCCGAGACCAGTTCCCTTTCCCTCGCCGTAACTGAAGCTCTCCTCGAACACATTGTCCTGTATCTCCTTTGGGATACCTTTACCATCATCAGAAAAGAGAATTGAACAAATACCCCCACTTTCCGTGACATCTATCTGAATACGGTTTGCCTTGCCGTGCGTCAGTGCGTTCCCCACGAGATTCTCAAAAACAGATATCAATGCATCATCGGCAAGAATATCGCAGTTGCCGTTCACCCGATATTTAACAGGGAAATCGATGATCACTCCCTCTACCAAATCTCGAAGATCGTAACTTTCGGGTTCTCTCTTGAACACGGCGATCGCCTCGAGATCCCTCATCCTTTTTGTTATCTCGATCGCCTTCACGGTTGAACGGTAGGACTCGTTCACGAGCAGTTCATCCACATGCCCTTCCTTCATCAGACCAAGAAGACCCATCGCCACGGCCAATCTGTTCCCGATATCGTGCCTTGTGATCTTGGCCATCAATCTGAGGATATCATTGAGGTCCTTCATTTCCTTCTCCGCTTTCTTCCTGGCTGTAATATCCCATGAGACAGCACAGATGAACTCCTTTCCCCCGATCTCGATGATATTTGCATTGACCTCAACATCGATGAAGGATGCGTTCTTCTTCCGGTATCTTCGCTCCCCGACCAGCCTGAAATCATCCTTTTCCAGGACCCCTATCTTTTCATCCACGTCATCATGAGCGATGAAGTCATATGGCTTCATGTTCAGAAGTTCTTTCTCGGTAAACCCCAGCAGGTTCTGGAGAGCATTATTTGCCTCTACGATCACCATCGTCTCCCTGTCAACAAGGTAGATACTATTGGGATTCTGGTTGAGAACCGCTTTATATTTTTCCCAACTTATCTCAAGTTCCCGATTGATCTTCCTCATCTCCGTATTATCAAATGCTGTTACAACAGCGATGAGATCACCTTTATGGATTATGATGGATGCAAATATCTTCAGCCAGATCAGCTCCCCGGTCTTCTGGATTATCGGAACCTCCATTTCAACGAGATCCCCTTCTTGTTGAACACCGTCCTTTCTATAATCAGAATATTCATTGACCACATCGGGGTCCAGAAGATCGAAGAAACTCATACTTTTAAGCTCTTTCTCGGAGTATCCAGTATATTCCTCGATCATCTGGTTCGCAAAGAAAATCCTATCATCCTTGATTATGGCAACACCGCTGTTGATGGAGGAAGAAAGAAGTTTGTAAAGCTCACGCTCATCTTTCAGACCGGCATTCTCTGCCTCCAAGACTTTTATCCTTGCCTCAAGGTTCTTCTTGCTCAACTTTGAGGGGGGCATCCTACCACCCTATGGATAGGATAAAAACGATCACAACATAACCACCAATTATGAGTATTTAGATTTTTCTCGACGAAAATCATTTCTTGTAACTGGATATCAGGATACCGCATTCTTGATGAGCTGTATGATCATCTTCTCGGGAGCTGCACCCTCCTGGTGGTGTTCCTCATTGATAACGGTCCTTGGAACACCCATGACATTGTATTTCTGTGCCATCTCCGGGAACTCGGAGGCTTCTACCATATCTGATATCACCCTGTCCGATACAAGAGCTATGTGGTGGCCCAGTATCACTGCACGGGGGCAGTAGGGGCATGAGGGGGTCACGAATACCTGAACATGCACATCCTTCTCGAGCCCATTCAGGAATTCCCTGCCCTCCTCAGAGATCCCATCCTCTCCGGAGGATACTGTCAATACCGCATCAAGCAATGAGGTGAATTCGTATCCTGCTGGTATTCCGAAGAACCTGATGCCAAGATATTTGTGATCATCCTCCGTCCCTTTCATGACAAGAAGTGCAGGAGCCTTGTCGATCCCGTACCTCTCCGCAAGCTCGCTTTCCTTCACCATGTCCCTTGTTTCAAAGGTAAGCTTGTCCCCAAGGTTCGAAACTTCCTTTACAATGGAAACGGTCTCGTTGCATGACTGACAGCCGATCTCGGATGTGAATACGATCAGATGCACCGGTTCGGTCATGGCCTCAAGTGCCACTTTTACCTGTTTCCTGGTTTCCTCGTCCATTAGTTCCATTTGTTTCACCTTCTCAGCGATCCGTCAATATTTTAACCTTAATAACGTTTGTGCATGAAATACACACTTCCAGACGCAACGATCAATCGCGGCTCCAGAAGTCATCAGGAAGCTCACCGTAGAGCTCTTCCTCATTGATGTGACCATTTCTTGTAATGTTGAAAGAAGACATGTCGATACCATCCGTAAGATCGGCAATGAACTGTTTCTTGAGGGTCCAGTAATTGATACGCCACTCCCTTCCATCGTAAAGTGTGGTCTCTTCCCTCTCTGTCTTCAGGATCCCGAGGTCTTCAAGCATGTAGAATATATCACGGTCATCGGTCTTGAGCATGTTATCGATTATCCGCTCTCCGAACCCGAAGAAGTTCAGAACATGCTCTGCCATCTCCTCCGCAACATTGTTCTCTATGGCGCCTTCATCGTTCTTCCTAAGGAAAGAACGCTGGATCGCGGTGGCAAGAATGTATCTGGATATCACGTCGTCCTTGTCCCCCGGAAAGCTAAGCATTCCGGATCCTCCTGCGACATCTTCGATAATGACCATGTTGATTCTACCCTTTTTTCCTTAATCAGGTTACCACAACCGTATCATTCCCGTACATATTTAAAACTCCCTATGACCGCATCATGGTAAAAAATATCGAGACTACATGATATAAACATTAAAATGTGACCTTGTCATTGCCCTTCCAAGGTAGATTACCTATGGTGGATCTGAGTTTAAGCGAGGGGAAAGTGAAAGTTCTGGTCATCTGCTTCTCACTTTTCGGCATGATCGCCTTGTTCTTCATCGGTTCCATGTCGGAAGTTCCCTCGATCAGCATCGCTGAAGCGGGAGAGTACGATGGGGAGCTCGTATCGATAAGAGGGCATATTGCAGGTGTGGACAGTGTTAAAGGTGATTCTTCAGTGGTCCTTCTGTATGACTCGGGAAACATGATGAAGGCATATGTCGAGGATGACCTGGACAATGACATTCTGGGCAGCATTGTGACGGTACAGGGGGAGATCTTCATGAACGATGGAGACCCTCATCTCACAGCATCGTCCGCCGATTCCCTGGATATCAATGAACGAAATGAAATATACCGGTTCGACGGGGAGCTGAGGGAAGGAGATAGCATCTGGACCCTCGGCATCGTCATCAGCTCGACCTACGGGGGAGGAGGCCTGGAGATAACCCGGATCTCTCCGATACTTGAAGAGGGAACGAGCACTTCACCGATAGAGGTGCATCTGATGTCGAACAGTGAGGACCCAAGGACAGGTGATGTTGTCAATCTGACGGGACTCATCTCCGATGAAAGTAACCTCATCTGCTTCGGAGAAGGATCAATGGAGATCCTATCAAGAGGATCACCTTCATCGATGAGCCTGAACACGCTCCTGAGAGATATGGAAACGGGCATGATCTCCCCGATACTCTCACCGGTGGACGTCCAGGGATACCTCAGGTATGAACCAACGAAATGGTCATTCTATATCTCGGACGTTCCGGAAGGTTCCTCTGTCTCGATAAAGGTGTCAGTTAGCTCGGAGGAGCTCCACAAAGGTGACCTTGTATCACTTGTGAACTGTTCCTTGATCTGGGAAAACGAGCAGATGAGATTCTATCTGGAGGCAGAAAGTTTCGAACTCGTTGAAAGTTACGGCCCATGGAATATCGGTATAGGGGATCTGCCTTACGGCCTATCCGGATTCGAGGATACCATGGTCTCTATTGACGGCCATATCGAGAACGTCAACGGAACCAGGTACATTACCGATGATGTAGGTTACCTTGAGATCAGAGGGTTCGAGGATGTGCCGGGATCCACTCAGATGACCATGACGGGACGGATCAGGCATGACAGCAGGTGGAACGTTTACTTCCTGGAAGACCCGATCGAGGGGATCTGATGCTCCAACTCATCATCCTTGTGATCATCGCAGCTCTGATCGGGACGGCCCTGGGAGTGGTCACGGGATTGATCCCGGGGCTCCACGTCAACAACGTGGCGATCATCATGCTTTCCTTGAGCCCGCTTGCAGCTGGCATTCTCCAGAACACCATGGGGCTCTCAAAGGGATGGATCTTCCTTCTTGTGGCCTCGGCCATCGTGGCCACATCCATGGCACATACTTTCCTTGATTTCATCCCATCGACCTTCCTTGGAGCTCCCGAGGCGGAGACCGCTCTTTCCGTACTTCCCGCACACGGAATGCTTCTGGAAGGACATGGTTACAAGGCCATCTTCTATTCGGCTGTTGGGTCGTTCGGGGCTGTTATGGTGGGGTGCCTGCTCCTGCTCCCTTACAAGCTCATTGTCAACGAACCGCTGAACGGATACGCTTTGCTCAAGGATATAATCGGGTTCGTACTTGTCGGGGTCGTCGTCCTGATGTTGATCACGGAAACGAAGAAGGTAGCATATGTTCCAGAAAAAGATGAGAATGGAAAGTTGACCTGGAAGCATGGAACGTTCTCCCGGACCCTCGGCGTTCTTTCTGCCTTCATCCTGTTCCTCGTGGCCGGAGCGCTTGGGGTCATAATTCTTGATCTACCGGTCGGATCTCCGTTCGATCTACCATCCACTGTTCTCTTTCCTGCTCTTTCCGGGTTGTTCGGAACATCTACCCTCCTGGAATCACTCAGAGGGGGCGCATCGGTTCCCGAGCAGAAGATCACCGCACCGGAGATAGATGCAAAGGATGCTGTAGCATCCATTTCCACCGGGGGTGTCGCAGGATCGGTTGTCGGTTTCCTGCCGGGAATGAGCGGAGGGGTGGCAACCGTGATCGCCATGATCTTCCGAAAGGATCCGAAACCCGGTTCGGTGATCATGACCCTCTCCGCAATCAATACTGCCAATTCCTTCTTCGTGCTTGCGGCCCTTTTTCTGATACTGAGACCGAGGTCGGGAGCGGCGATCGTCGTCGACGACCTTGTCCAGGTCAGATCATGGAGCTCCATTGCGCCTCCGATGGAGCTATCCCTTCTCATGGCCTCGGCGCTGCTTGCTTCATGTTTGGGGTTCTTCTTGACGCTGCTTCTCGGCAGAAAACTTGCCAATGTGCTTCCCAGGATCCCTTATTCCAAACTTGCACTTGGGATCATTCTCTTCATAACCGTGATGGTGTTCATGTTCACGGGTTTCACCGGTCTCCTGGTCCTGGCAGTTGCAACATCCATCGGGATGATAGCTCCCCTTACAGGCCTGAGAAGATCCCATGCAATGGGTGTTCTCCTGCTCCCGGTCCTTATCATGATCTGGTAGGAGGTTTTTTAAGCTCCCCTATCTTTTTTGCCGGAACACCTGCCCAGATCTCATAGGGTGGTATGTCAGTGCCCTTTGTCACCACTGAAAACGCTCCCACGATGGATCCTTCCCCTACAACGACCCCGGGCATTATGAAGGCTGACTGCCCGATGTCAACCCTGTCACCGATCACTGTTCTCTTGAGTCGAAGGATCCATTTTTCACCAACATGCCCCAGGATCATCACATCGCCACCTATCGTGACATTCTTACCGATAACGACCAGGTCAGGATCGTAGAGGAAGGTGGAGTTGATCAGACTACCTTTCCCGATCCTCATTCCCATGAGGCGGTAGAACAGGACAAGGAGGAACGTGGTCCGCGTGAGCTCAAGGAAGAACTGTCTACATATCAGTATCAGCCCATTCACAATGGACCAGTATCCGGATATGCTGCTGATGAACGGGTATTCGCCTTCCTTCAATCCGAAGAATGGATCCAGTGCCCTCTTGAAGAGCCCACACACGAACATAAGGCAGAGGGAGAACAGAACATACGATAGTGCAATTGTGAGTGCCAGGAACAGAGAGTTCACTATCAGAACATCGGTAAGGACGTCATGGACCTCCAGGGACCATCTCATCAGGAGTATAGGGCCGATCAGGGAAATGGAAATGAGAAAAATAGCTATGAGCAGCAGTGGGATCCATGTAACATAGGTCATGGACCTGAGAACAGGAGAGATCCTCCATCCCCTCCTCTCGTATATCTGCTCCCCTGTAAGGGAACTTTCCATCCCCGAATTTCCTGGCCGCATGTATCGATCCCCCTATTTGACAGGGTGACTGAAATAATAATTCAAACGGTCATTTTGATAAAACATCCTTTTGCCTGAGTAACAGCATCAACATACTTCCTCTCCATCACCATCTTCTGAATGCCTGCAATCTCCCTCTTGTAGGATTCGGTATCTATCCCCTTCGAGTTGAGCCTTGTGATCTCCGTCTTTATCTTCGGGATCAGAATGAAGAGCTCGCTCCTGGCCTTTTCAGGTGTGGTATCCACTGCCTTTAAAGGCGCCCTTTCCTCCTTCTTGACATCTATCGAGAGGGGTCTTGGTTCATCCTTCTTCTCGACCAGAGTGCTGACCATCTCCTTCTTCAGCTGTTCCGGCCTGTGTGTGAGGATAGTGTTGATCGCCACTTCAAGATCATTGATCTGGTCCTCGACCTCGTCTGTCTTCAGAGCATCTATGAGATCTCTGATATCCGATACTTTCTGATCCATACCCCGAATGTCAATATCATCTCTGACCAAACGGGACAGCTTCCCCTCCTGTGCAAGAAGGCGTCCCCTGAGCTTATCAAGTCTGGACCGTGCCTGACGGCTCAACATGATCTCATCTTCGATCTTCGCCAGATCGCTCTTGGTAAGTTCGAATGCAGATTCCACGTCACCTGCGTCCAGAAGGACCCTGGCCTTTGTGAGAGCTGCCTTGTACATGGAAACGTTCAGTTTCAGAGGTCTTGCTTCTTTTATCTTGTTCCCAAGCTTTGTGATCTGAACATCAGCCCTCTTGAGCATCATTTTTTTGGATAGCTTATCCCTGAAATTCGCAAGCAGGTCCATTGCTTCTCTGTAATTATCATCATCCGCCAGACCGTATGCCTGGTTCATGATGCTCTCGGTATCGCCGATCTCGATGGAGAATCTCTTGCACTCGTCAACGATGTTCCGGATCTCCTTCTCGATGAATGAGAAGGTCCTCCGTGTCATCATGTCCTCTATCTCCACCTGAGCATTGACAAGCATGTCAAGCGAAGCGGAGAGATCGCCTGCCCCCCTAAGTTCATCGGCCTCGACAAGTTTCTGTTTTGGGCCTTCAACATCTACAAGAAGCCCTTCGGCCTCGGTTACTGTCTCCCTGATCTTGATGAACCTTTCCTCCAGAACCTTGCCCAGTTTCAACCGGGAGACGGCGTTTTCCAGTTCGCTAGCTGCCTGGATGGCCTCCTCGAACTTCCGGTCCATATAGAGCAATTTCAGATCGTCCAGTCTCGTCTCAAGCTCCCGGACATCATCACCGTTCTCCCTGAGCCGTTTCAGAGAGTTTATGATATTGATCAATACCTTCTGATACACCAATTTCAATTCCTCGACCCTCAGATAGGAAAGCCTATCCTCTATTTGCTCGATGTATCTTTTTACCTTTTCCCGATCGTCCCCCTTCAGACCGTTCCAGGCCTCAACAAGCGGTTCTTTCATTGGGGATACATCGAGACCAATTTCCCTGTATTCCTTGACCTTGGACTCATATCTCTCAAGTGAGACCTTGATATCCTCCTTTTCCTTCTGCCTCTGGAGGTTACCAAATACTACAATGGCCCGATCCAGCAACTTCGAGGCCTGATCTATCGTTCCTTCCTGCAGAAAATCATCTGCTTTTTCAAGGATCGTGATTACAGGTCCGGTTTCCATGATGTCTGATAATTTGGTTGCCTTTTTCTTTTCGGACAGGATGGACTCTTCCAGTCTCTCCACCATCTTCTCCTCGATCTCAACGATCAGGAGGGTGGTCCGGTCCAGAAGCTTCCCGACCTTTTCAAGTGAAGAATCGATATCGGTCTCCGATAGGGCAAGGATCTCCTCCTTCTCTTCCTGAAGTGACATGTGATCCTTGGAGTCCTCTCCTCTTCCCTCTTTTATCTTTTCAATCAAGGGTTCCATGGATACAAGATATTTATCAAGTTTCCTGACCTTGATGGACCTCTTCTCGTCCAGGATTGTATTCTCGAGTTCCTTCAGGTTGGTTGAAGCGAGGATAAGCTCGTTCTTGGATACCGCTTCCCTTACAAGGTCAATGGATT
>JAYEPK010000511.1:0-8683 GCA_034723935.1 Thermoplasmatota archaeon | reverse complement strand
TTTCAGTAAACTATAAGGAGAAGTGCGTCCAGAAATTAGCCGCTCTTCTATATTATTGATTTAATTGGTTTATTAAAAATTTACTCTTTATGCTTGACAGAAGGATTATAGGATGTCCCGCAAGCCGCAAGCCGCAAGCTATCAAGGAACGTCCCGCAAGCCATATCAAGGAACGTCCCGCAAGCCGTCCCGCAAGCCGCAAGCCTTGTAATATCTATTATTGGCTTTTCAAGCCCTCCGGGCTAGCCTCTAAAAAAGCGCTTACTTATCACCGAGCTTACCACAGGAGGATTTTATGATCCAAGAACACATCACGAAACTTTTCTGTTATTATCGAAATAAAAAACAGAGTTTGGGCCATTGGAGCAAGACCATCATTTCTGTTTACGCTAAACGTAAGCATAACAGAAGCAAATGCAGGTCGCCATTTTTTAGGTCAATAAATAGTTTGGTGGCCGTTTGTTTCTTTTGTGCAACAATGCTGCAAACCGGGTGTTCTAAGATGCATATTCCTGATTACCCACGTAAAATTATGAAACAATATCAATATGCTCTCATTAAAGAGGATGACTTATCTATCGCCATCCGGCCTTTACTCGATAGTGAGGAGAGTTTAAAGTACTTTGAGGAAGATTTGTTATCTAAAAATATATTAGCTGTTTATGTCGAAGTTGAGAATCGAAATGTTTCCTCGAGTTATATTCTTTTAAAGGATAAAATTTCTCTGGCCAATGTGACTCCTGTATCAAATTCCGCCGAAATTGTTGACATGATCGCTTCTGTCAGTTCCGGGAGAGGAACAATGGAAGCCGCGGTATTCTTTTATGCTGCTGGAATAATTATTATACCCCTATTGCTAGTTGGTTCAGGAATGGTGCTTTCAGGTGCAAAAATGATCTCAGATGCCTCGGAGAAGAGACACAATCTTACGGTTAAAGAGTTACAAACTCAAACCCTATCACCAGAAGAAGGAACAAAGGGGTTCATCTACTTTAAGTTAACGGATAAAAGCCTTCTCTCAGGTGAAGTAAATGTCAAATTCGAAGTTTTTGATCTAAACAAACGAGAAACCAGTAGTATGGTTCTGCCATTTAGCTGGGAAAAGAAATAGGGAGAGAAACAATATGAATGAGCGAGGTATTGCTAAGCGTACTACGATATTACTTCAAATTTCCGTCCTTATATTGGTATTATCCGGTTGCTCAATTAGTAAAGTTTCCTTAACACCGGTTACAGGCTATTCGCAGACGGAGAAAATTAATTTGAAAGTCCAATTAATGCTCACTGAAGAAATGTGCTCCGCAGTGTGGCATATGAACTATGATTATGACGCCGGAGAAGCTCCTCCTAACAACAAAATTCTAGACTTTCCTCTTGGAGATGATTTCTGCCTAAATACCAGAAAAATCGCCAATATTTTATTTGCGGATGTAATAGAAAAAAGAAATAGCTCATCTATAGGCGGAATTGATGCTATTCTCACCCCCAAGATTCTAACCCTGATTAGAAACCGTCCTCCTGGAGCTACTAATGAACAAACAACAACTATAATTGTTGAGTGGTCTTTAAAGGACAATAATGGGAACATCATCTGGGTAGATACAATCACCGCCCAGGGGAAAGCTGAGCTTGTGGAAACACAAAAGCAGGTTCAAGATCTTTTCAATGACCTTTTTCAGAAGTCGTTCAAAGCGATATCATCTTCCGTGGAGATCAGACGTTTTGCTTTGATACGAAACCGTTAATCTTTTTTATTTTCCGTTGTGGAAGATAACAACGTGAAAAGGACGGGATGCTCATAAGATTATAAGTTGTGAGTGTAAGGAGTAAAATATGAACAATTCGCAAACACACGCTTATAGGCACTGGCTTCTGTCAAGCAGTGTCGTTTGCCTCGCGCTGGTGCTGGTTTTCGTGATCACTAACCCCGCGTTTGCGGCGAATCCAGAAGAGATACCACCATCTGCAGCATCTTCGGGCTGGACGCCGTTCCAGTTCGCGGTCTGGCATCCTGTTCAGGTATTCGATGAGAATACCGATGTGTATGGACTGAGAACCAGTCTGTTCTATGGCCGAAACCGTAACATATACGGAATAGACTTCTCACTCTTTTCCAATGCCGCCGACGACATCTATGGATTGAGCATCCTGGTCTTTGGGAATAAACTGCATCACGGTATCTATCCTTTTACCTACCGGAGCCTTGACCAAAAACGCGTGCCCAATATTCACGGCATCCAAATTGGCGGTGGTGCTGTAGGTGCAATAGGCCTGATATTGCCGTTTCCGATCGGCTATTACGCCGCCATCTCAACAAGAGCTGGCAACGTTGACGGCGCTCAAATATCACTACTCGGTAACTCCGCGCTTAAAGTACGAGGTATCCAACTATCAAGCATTGCAAACTACGCGGAAAGCCATTTAACAGGTCTTCAGATAGCGGCCATTGGAAACAGAGCTAAGGGTGAAGGTGTGGCCTTTCAGATCGGCGGCATAGGGAATCTGACCGAAGGGGATTACGTCGGTCTCCAGTTGGGACTCATTGGCAACTATAACGAGGGTGACTATGCTGGTTTACAGATGGTCCTCGGGATCGCGACCTTCTTTGTGATGAAGGGAAGAAGATCAAGGTCCCGACAGATCGTTCCTCCGGCATACAGTTATCCAAGACCTCCTCCGGGTGATCTTGCCCCACCGCGGGGGACTTTCAGACCGGTTCAACCGAGATGATCATCTTTTTTCTTTCTCTTGTAATCCATTGCCCGGGAGAACGTTCCCATTAACGTATTGTATTCCCTGTTGTTCATGGCTGCCCGGGAGATCA
The DNA here is from genome assembly GCA_034723935.1 of Thermoplasmatota archaeon. Lineage (GTDB taxonomy): Archaea > Thermoplasmatota > Penumbrarchaeia > Penumbrarchaeales > Penumbrarchaeaceae > JAYEPK01. The sequence goes on along the minus strand of JAYEPK010000511.1, from coordinate 5,859 downwards.
TCCTTCGAAAATTCGTCCTTGCTATGGGTCTCTTGTGGTCATGAACTCCACCGGCTTCCATCAATCTATCGTAATGTTCCAGCAGGATCCTCTTTTCGGATCCGGTGATGCTCCTTGCATTCTTCCTCGGGGTTTCCCTGAGCCCGTTCCAGATCAGGTAGAAGAGTATCCCTGCGGAATGTGACAGGTTCAGTATGGGGTAATCGGGTGAGGCCGGTATCGTTACCAGCTGGTCGCAGATCTCCAGTTCTTCCTTTTCCAGTCCCCGATCCTCCCTGCCAAAAACAAGTCCGACCGTTCCGGATGATATCCTGCACCATCTCAGGAACTCATCGGGGGTGTTCGGGTTCCTCCGGTAGCATTTCTCTGCCGAATCGGAGATGCCGGAGGTTGCTATCACATGGTCAACATGTTCACTCGCCTCTTCCAGCGATCCGTATACCTCGGCCGTGACGAGAAGCATCTTCCCGTGCATCGAATAGGCTATGGCCTCGTCCTCGATATCGGGGGGGTTCACCAGGATCATCCTTTTCATGCCGAAGTTCCTTGCAAGCCTTGCAACGGACCCGATGTTTCCCTGGTAGAGAGGCTCCACGAGTATCGGGACGAATTCAAGAATATATTGGAAAAAGTTCAAACCTCGACGATCTGTCGAACTTTTTCCAATGCTTACAATATCGCTTGCGATATTGCTTGAGTCTTCGTTTGAATACATTTGGAACATGCGGTCATTGGAAGTAAACCTATATTTGTTTCCCCTTCCATCACCCGGCATGCGCTATGCTGTCAAGGTCGCCTATGACGGAACGAGGTTCCACGGCTCCCAGAGGCAGGGAGAGGAGTATGGTGGATCCGTGGAGGGGAGCCTGGTCGGAGCATTGAAGGAGATCGGCCAGTACAAGGAGAAAGATCCGTGGCCGGTCCGTTTTGCATCAAGGACCGATTCCGGTGTGTCCGCCCTGGGGAACGTGTTCACCGTTGAAAGTGATATGGAACCCGATGATCTACTGAAGGCCCTCAATTCTAAAATGGAAGCTGTATGGTGCTGGGGGTGCGGAAGACCTCGGGAGAGCCAGAACATCAGATGGGCGAACTCCAGGTGGTACAGGTATCATCTTTTCCCCGGAACGGTTGAAAAGAATGGTATGGAGGGACTTGGAAATGTACTGGAGGGGTTCAAGGGGGAGCATGATCTCTCCGGGTTTTGCAGATCGGATGGGGAAAAGAACCCGGTCACTTTCATCGATAGGGCAGAGGCAGTTGATCTTTCGGGGAACGCACAGCTCATCGCCGTTGACATTGTAGGTTCCAGGTTTCTCTGGCAGCAGGTCAGAAGAATGGTCGGAGCTGCTGTGGAGGTGGTAAACGGAAAGATGTCCGGAGAGGACCTTACCGGCATGATCGAAGGCAGAGGCAGGAAGGTGATCTGCCGGACCATGCCTCCGACCGGATTGGTATTGATGGACGTTCATTTCAAGGATATCGATTTCCAGGTCAGCAAGGAGGCTGTGGAGCAGGCGGTCAAGCTAAGCAGCAGGTCCGTATGGGAAGCTTCCATCAGGGTCATTCTGGATTCCGCCCTCAGAGGTCTTATCCAGTGAGATCCGGACCGGATCGGGATCGAGGACCCATCCAATGCTTATGATGATCATCCCTTTCACCTTTCTGAGCATCTCGTCTCCTGACACTTTGTATCGTTCATTCTCCCCTATCCTTTACATTATGTATGCGAAAAAATATAGTTCTGCCTGGCAACCGCTCTTTGTTTCATCACATAGATCAAATATCGTCCTTAAACTTTGAATATCTAACCGGATGTTATCCCACCATGGTCGAGCAGATGTTCGAACAGGACATAGGAGATCTTGGTGGGGTGGAAGGTCTGAGGAAGATGGCTCCCGGAAAGAACGTCATAAAGAGGTTGGAGGATCTCTACACGATCCTGTCCTGCTCGAACAGGATACTGATCCTCTACTATCTCAACTTCGCCCCCTTGAAGGCCGGGGAGCTTTCCGAGATCACGGGGATGGCACCGAACCTTCTGTCCTTCCATCTGAAGAAGCTGAAAAATGCCAGGGTCGTCAGAGGAGAGCGGGATGGTAAGTTCATGATATACTCCATCACGGATATGGGCCGGAGCCTTACAGGGCCCCTTACTGGATAGTTCCCACCAAAAATTTTATAACCGGACGATCTGGTCCAATGAATGTGAAGAAATTACCGTTCCTCATGATTATTTCCCTGTTTCTTGTCGGCTTCAACGTTGATGCCGAAGAAGAGCAGACCACGGAGAGATCATGGGTGGGATATGATCTTGAATATGCGGATGGTCTGACCGTTGACAATGGTGAAGATATTCTGTGGGAAGATCTATCAGTTTTCACGGCCAATATAACTGTGATCGGCTCCCTGACAGCAAGGAACTGCACGATAATCAATGAGGGATACCTGTGGAATCGGGGGAATGTCACGTTGAGCAACTGCACGACGTTCACAGGTGTGATCTCGAATTATGGTATTTTGGATGTGATCGGCATTGAAGATGAACATAGGGTCCTTGACAACGGATCGAAGCTTGTTTCCCTGTATGATAGGGGAAACGCTCTTTTCACATATCAGATCCCGGGTGCAAGATCGAAGATCGAACGATCCACACTGGTAGGTTTCGAGATATCAGGCGGTATATTGGATGTCCTTGACTCGGTATTGATCAACTGCACGATAATGAACAACCATCCATTTTCAAGTTTTAACAACTTCACGATGTACGGGAACGGAACCGGGATAGCAATGTTCATGGTTAGCTCGGACGAGATCGATGGTATACGTTTGTTCAATTATTCGACGGGGATCAGTTACGGTAATTTTTCTCTCTGGAAGCGTGTTGAGATCGGGAATTGCCATATCGGGGTCGTTTCTGTCATGGGCAGTGCGAATTTCTCAAGATGTAATTTTGTGAACAATTCCATCAATCTGATGCCAGAAAGAGCGGTAAATATCTATGATTCCATTTTCAACGGGGGGAAACTGTTTCTGCATGATAAGGGGAAAAGTAATCTCCTGCGGAACAACTTCATCAAGGTCCAGGGTATCCTGAACCAGACCGGGGGGTTGTTTTCCGGTAACACACTTTCCTCCTGTGAATACGGACTGGTCGAACCCTATTCAGTATCCATCAGAAAGAACACCTTCAAGGAATGTGGTATCGCCTTGAAAGATGATGATAACTGCACAATATTCCACAACAGCTTCATCGACAATGACAGGAATGCCAAGGGTTTTGTGAACTCAAATTGGTTCAACGAGAGCACCGGCGAAGGGAACTACTACTCGAACTACAACGGCAAGGATGATGGGTCGAACGGAAGAAGGGCCCATGATGGAATTGGAGATACGAACCTGCCCTTCAACGGTCGGGACCCCTATCCATTGATGGAGGACGGTTACTGGAATATGCCTGTCATACCCGAGCTGGATCTCTTGTATGTTGTTGGATCTGCAAATGTAGAGCTGTTCTGGGGGCAGGGTAGCGCAACCGGCTTCATTCTCCAGAGATCGACCTCTCTTGACTTTTCCCGTTACCTTCGAACTTGGTCCTTGCCGGCGCCCTTTTCCGTTGTTCATGATAATCCCAATGAGACGGTGTACTTCAGGATAAGACCCTACAACGGTAACGGTTCCAGAGGATGGAGCCTCCCGGTTAGTGTCAATATCAACCGGAGACCACTGTATCCTATCAACATCAGGGTGGACCCGGTTCCGGAAGGGAACGGGTTGATCATCGAATGGGATTGGTCGGGTGAGGATATCTACAAGGCTTTGATATATTACGGGGAAGGGGATCAAACTCCAAGAGTGAGGGAGTCCTTGTATCCCGAGAACCGGATAGTTGTTGGTGAACTTAAAAACGGGATAGATCACAATATCACCCTGCAGACGATGGACCACATAGGCCTGTATTCGAAAAGGTCACCGCCGACAACCGCTGTTCCCTCGGATGCGGTGCCTCCACCTCCGCCAAGGGACCTATCAGCCATCGCTACCAGCAATGCTTCTGTCATGCTGAACTGGAATCCTCCCATGATCCAGGATATCGTGTCATATCTGGTGTACAGGAAAGAACCACTTGAGAAAGAGATGGAAGTGGTAGGCAATATTGCAAAGAGCAGATTGAGCTACGAGGACATGGATCTGAAGGACAACACCTCGTATGTCTATGCAATGGCCTCTGTGGATGATGACGGACCTGTTTCGGAACTGACTCCCTATGTCAGCATTCGGACCGAGCATTACAACAGCTGTCCATATCTCATTGGCCGAGACCAGATCATCTATCTTGTCGAGGATGATGCCCCGGGTTCGCTACTGCTTACACCGCTCTTTCGGGATGATGACGGAGACGAGCTGGAACTGACCATTGTCCAGAGCTATCCATTCCAGGCGAACATCATAGGAGATACCTTGTGGGTCAGTCCCGGTCCCGATGAAGCAGGTGAAGGTTATGTCGAGATCTCGGCATCCGACGGGGAAACATCATCGAAATTCCTGATAGGGGTCCTTGTGGAGCCAAGACCGGATCCACCGAGAGATGTGAGGATACTCTCTCCGCTAAATGGGTCTGTTATACTGCCGGGAACCTCCATCAAGCTTCAGGGTACTGCTTTTGATCCCGATGTGGGGCAGGGAGACATGCTCAATGTTACATGGATATCCGACAGGGAGGGTATGTTGTCGAAGAGCTTTCAGGGGAACACCTTTGCACTGGTGGAACTTCAGCCAGGGCCCCATATCATCACCATGATCGTGCGGGACAGGACCGGACATGAGGTGAAAAGATCAATTATGATCATATTGTCCCTTTGGGGCTGGGGCAGTATCCCATGGAACATTGCTATGGGAGATGCACGGAACCTTGATGCTGAAGGCAGATCGGGTCTGGAGCTCACGGTTCAGAACCAGAGTCCATTCATACTCAGGTTCCTCATAGAAGGAACGATCGGTGATGAACCCGGTGTGGAACTCGCACGGAGAATGATCCTGGTGGGGCCTTCCACCGATGGAAAGATCATGATCGAGCTACCGGTAGGTCTTGAGAAGAACATTGGGATAATGATCACTCTTCGAATTGAAGGTGAGACCATCAACGGTACATATGCCGGATCTTCCCGGATAGAGGATATTGTGGTCATAGATGGGAGTGCTGTGGATGAAAAGACCGATCTCTGGATACCTGTTGTCACAGGTGTTTCCACGATCTTCATGATAGCGATCTTGGTCTATCTCTTCATAATTTCCAGGAAGAAGAGGGAAACGGATATACCAAAAATATGATTAGAAGTTCTCTATATCAATGAAGAAGGATGATCCTATGAACAGCTCCAGAATATCCATGGGTGAAGGTGCTGGTGGAGAGCTGATGCAGAAACTCCTGAAAGAAGAGCTTCTGCCGGTAATAAGAGAGGATGCCTCAGAGGATACCTCGGGTCTCCCTCCAGGACTCCTCGATGACTCTGCAGCAGTTGGAGATACTGCCTTTACCATCGATGGACACACCATATGGCCCCTCGAGTTCCCTGGCGGGGATATCGGCTCGCTTTCCGTATACGGGACGGTAAACGATCTTTGCGTTGTCGGTGCCGTTCCTTCCGCGTTGGCCCTGTCGCTTGTGATCGAGGAGGGTTTTGACAGAGTGGTGTTGAAAAGGATCGCATCCTCTATCGGGGAAGCCTCGAGGAGAAGCAGGGTCAAGGTCATTACCGGAGATACCAAGGTGGTCGAGAAGGGTGGTGTCAAGGGAATGATAACATCGACCGCAGGCATCGGGAAAAGGCATCCGGACCTTGTTGAATGCATTGAAAG
>JAYEPK010000510.1:0-1954 GCA_034723935.1 Thermoplasmatota archaeon | reverse complement strand
GATGTGGACTTCATCGACATGGAGGGGAATGTTCGCTTCTCCTACAGGGATTATCAGCTGAAATCGCTCATGTCCATGAACGATGAGCTGAAAGGCGATCATTCTGTCCCCTTCGAGGAGATGAAGTCCACATCGAACCTGAAGATGTTCTCCTCCCTGCCTTCGAACCTGACCCATGCCATGCCCATATCCGAGGGGTCGATATCGTTGTAATACTCGATAGCACCTACCCTGGTGGGCAGTGCCATGAGCTTGAAACGGTCGAGAACGTATGAACCGGCTGCCTGGAAACCGCATTCCGTCTGCATGGGAGCGGTCTCGATATCACTGTTCTTCCATCCCGTGGACGGATGCAGAAGACCGGACGGAGGGGGCCTGTAAATGCCCAGAAGCTCCCCATCCTTGAGGATCTCCATACCGTTCAACACCTGGAACAGGTCACCGTGGAACAGATGCTTGTATATCTCGTCCTTCAGGACCTGGGCAATGACGTTCCTGGGCCTTACAGGATGGTCAAGGACCCTGGAACACTCTCCTTTTCTTGTTCCGAGGATCACCCTGGCAGTGTAATGCTCTGCCTCTGCTGTCTTTTTCGATCTTTTGGTATGTATTATCGAATAGAGCCTCAGAGATACCGTCTTTGTATCCTCATCCTCGGCTTCCAGGTCCCCCTCCACGAAGACCTCTGTCGGTCCCTCAACATTGACGGCCTTCTTGTACATAACATCCTTGAGCCCTATCACCTCGAGCCCGGGATACAGGAGTCCTGCTGTCTCGGCGAATACCTCGAGGCCCATGACGCCGGGGAGCACCATTTTTCCCATTATTTCATGGTCCGGAAGGAACCTCTCCCTCTCACCGTCCAGCGATCTCTTGACCCTGATATGGCCATCTTTTTTCTCCAGTATCTCGTCGATCAGACAGGCGGGACCCTTTTCAACAGTTTCTATCTCTGCGGGTATCTCTTCTTTGATCGAAGGCTCTTCTCTGATATTGACACCTTCTTCCCACAACATGCTCCCTTCAGTGTCGAGCGGCCCCATGTTACCGGCATAGAACACCTCTCTCTCATCTCCCGATATTATCTCCGAGATTGCGTAGTTCACCCCGTCTTCCAACGGAATGAATGCAACACCACCCATCTCCAGAAGTGTCTTGATAGAACCCTTGCTGGCCATGCCTACATCGGCCCATGCAGACCATCCGACGGCCTTTACATGGCAGTCCGGGTGAAGCTCCTTTACCGCTCCGTGCATCTTGTCAAGAAGGTCGTTGGCTGCCGAATAGTCCACCTGACCGGCGTTACCGAACCTTCCCGCCACCGATGAGAAGGAGATAAAGAACTTCAAGGGATGGTCCCTGGTCGCTTCTATAAGAGAAAAGGCACCGATCACCTTGGTATCGAATACCAGATCGAAATCCGCCATCTTCTTTCCACCTGCCAGCTTGGACTTCTCGACGCCGGCCGCGTGGATAACACCATCGAAGGGGCCCATCTCCTTTGCTATCCTGGCCACACCTTCAATGTCCGTTACCGAGACCGGGTGATAGAATACCTCGGATCCTAGTTCCTTGACATCTGCCAGAAGCTTGTACGTCGTAACGGCCTTCACGATCCTGCCGTATCGTCTATCAAACGTTGCAGGGGAGAACTTCTCACTTCCTGACCTTATCTCCTCTTTTATCCTTTCCTTTTCCAACTTCAACCCCTCTTCATCAAGGGATGCAAGCCTCTCTATATCATCGAGGAGCGGGGTCCTGCCCAGAAGATGCATCTTGACCCTGGCCTTTCTCGCCAGCCCCTTGACTATCTCAGCAGTTATCCCCGCACCACCACCCGGGATCAGTATGTTCATTCCGTCCTCGATATCGAGTATGTCCGGGGACGGGGGTTGAATGATCCTCAGGACCGGTCTGTACCTTGTAGTTCCATCCCAGCCGATCTCCGGCATGC
>JAYEPK010000509.1:0-8731 GCA_034723935.1 Thermoplasmatota archaeon | reverse complement strand
GCCAGCAGTCCTCACGGAAGAGGTTGTTTTCAACGGCCTTGAAGCAGCTGTTTATGAAATGTCCCTGACCGATCATCCGCTTGATTATTCACAGCTTGTTGCTGCCTTAAGCGGTCAGGATCCGGGAATACCGGGAGCCTCCGGTCTGTATACAGGATCTGCAACCTACACTGTTGATGTTGATACGGGAACCATTCTGGATGTTGAAAGGACCACCTTGGTCAAGATAGTCCCTCCGAGCTATGAGTTCCTATGGGACAACCTGAATTCCACATCCATTCTCAATGGAGAGTTCATGGGAGAGAACATCACAGTGACACAGATCCTTACCGGTTCCGAAGCAGATGATGGAACAACCGAGATCACCATCGTAGAGTCGACAAAATACGACAATGGGACAGATTTCCTTCCACAGAACGAGACCGCAATTACCATCAACACAACATCTCACGAGATCCTCGAGTCAGGTGTCCCGACAGGTCTGTATTTCCTGTTCCCTAAGAACCCTACAGAAGCATCTTACCAGATGGCCCAGAACCTCGGTCCATACACGATGGTCTCTGCAGCTATTCGGGGAACGGAGACAGACGGCACCGTTGCATACAACTGGACAGGTGACGTGGTTGCCGATGGCGCCCTCATCGGGATGGCCGGGGTAGATCTCAACGTTACCATGTGGTACAACTTCCTCGTGGACAAGAATACTGGAATGGTACTTGATGTGAATGTTGAGATCATGCTCGAGAATGGAACGTACCTACCAGCACAGATGCTCTCATTCTCGGCCTCGGACGATACTAAAACTTCTTCCATACTTGGCAATGCGGTGATGGGGTGGGCCATCTCGGAGATGCCCGCAGAGGTGCTTTCGGCAGAGATGTCACTCTACGAGATGGAGGTTGCATACAACATAGGAAAGGCAACTGTGACACAGGGACTGTTTGACGTAGCCGACGGTGACAAGCCGGCCCTTGATCTCCACATATACTTCAATGAGACCACCAAGGCTACCATGGTCGCGACCGCCGAGGGAACTCTTGCACTCCTCACACAGCTGGAGGGATTGAATACCCTTCACGGACTCGATACCATCCTTGGACTCTACGATAACCAGGTCATTCATGCATACTACACGCAGATCGAAGAGGACCCCGAGGGGAGCGAGATCGAAGGCTCCGTTGAATACCATGGTGCAGAGGCAAAGAAGATCGATGATTACCTGGCCCTGAGGGGAACCACTATACCGGTGGCGACGTATGTCGTTGCCCTCGTGCTTGTCATCGTCGGTATCTCTCTGATCCTCGTTGGGGGAAAGGAAGAGGAAGTCCCCGAAGAGGAAAAAGAGGATGAGCCTTCCGAAAATGAGGAAGGAGAAGATACCGAAGAAGGTGAAGCAGGAGAAGAGGGAGAAGGAACCGAAGAGTGATCTTTTTCTTCATCAAACGTATTCGGAAAATGAGAGGACAGAAATACAGATCAAACTTGATCCTTCGCCGGGAGGGATCAAGTTTGATACTGTTTTATTTCCCTGAGGGACAGTGATCAAGGTAACAGTGTTATTATTGTTGATAATATATCTGAGTTAATCATTCCGAATACGCAAATGTGATGAAGTAGAACTGATCAAGGCTGATCCTAGTCAGCTCCGATATGGCCGCCGACAACTCCATCCTCTTTGAGATATCTGGCTTTTTCGTGCAGTTCATGAGGAACCTTCTTGCCATCTCCGTAGATGATGCTCTCTTCATCTTCAGGGATACTTCCGTGAAGGTCGGACGGATCTTTTGATTCGTCAAAGTCTTCTTCGGATATCTCTTCCTCTTCGGGTTCCTCATCAATGAAGAACTCCTCTTCGATGATGTCCGGCGTTTCCGTCATCGGAACAGTCCCTTCCATATCCGGAGCCTCGGGTTCCATCTCTTCTTCCCTCTCATCTTGTTCCATTACCGCCTGGGCCGGAGCAGGCCTTGCCGGAGGTGTATAATGCATATATCGAGTGTTCCTTGACTGCATCTTCTTCGCCTGGTCGGCGGTCATGTTGATCTCTTCTCTCTTCTTGAAGAACGATTCTCCGTCCCTTTTGATCTCTCTGTCATCCCTTGTCCCTTTAACTCCCATGACGATCGCCAGTATGACCGCCAGGATCATTGCAATGATCCCGATTATTATAAACACAATGTAAAGCAGGTAGCTTGGCGGGTCATCGTCATCATAATCAATTATGATATCATCATCGTCCACGATAATATCATCATCATCATCCACAATTATATCATCGTCATCGTCCACAATTATATCATCATCATCAACAACAACAGGGATGTGGAAACCGATGGGTACCAGGGAACTGGACCTCTGATTTCCGCGATCATCGTAGGCAATAGCATACAGCCTCACTGGAGATGTATCTCTCTCCCTGATAAAATGGCCGCAGATCCATTTGCCTGATGTTGTGGAATATGAACCTCCCCCGATGAACACCTCACTGGAGAGATCGTCAAGGAAATAAAAGTCAACGTTCACTGCATCAGGGCCAGCCATCGCGTATATCTCGATATCACACGGAAGCTCTATGGAAGCACCTGACAGGGGACCCACAATCTCAACAGGTGGACCTGTAAGGTCCAGTTTGTAATCCACATCGATCGATCCCTTGATACTGCCATCGACCCTGTACCTGAACTCAATATTGTTGTCCCCGTCGGTCAGAACATCGCCGGTCAGGGTATATGGCATGGTAAGGAGGTTCCAGGACCCTCCGTTGATGGAGTATTCCACCCTTGCATCCTTCATGGATACATGCAGTCCAAACCTCGTGTCGAGGTCAATGGTCGATCCGGTCACAGGTCCGAAGAGGCTGACATCCCCGATGTACTCGTCATAGACAACGTGCAGTGTTCCGTAGGTGGATGCATCATATCTGTCGATGTTCTCGTCAGGGAAGTCCACACCGGAGGATACACCGAAACCAAGTGTTTCGTTGGATGTCACGTTGATATCGTCATCGCTTCCTGTGGATAGCGGGAACCAGAACTCCGCTATGTAGAGATCCTCCAGGATTGAGGACATCGCACCCCCTTCCGGAGAGTCCACGGGCCACCCGCCACTGTAATGTGCATCCCTGTAGCCTCCAGGATATCCGGAGAAACCGATGTACTTCCTGTCCTCGTTGATGGGATCGAGCTCCCTCCGGGGTGAAAGTCCGTCATCCTCAAGGTATATCCCATCCGGAAGGTCCTCTGTAGTGCTCGCGAACATGAAGTAGATGTTCTCACCATCATGCTTGGACCTTATCTGAAGCTCGTCCTTCTGGTCTCTCACTACTGTTACCGGGACCTCCTCCCATTCATCGGAACTGTCCCACAAACCATCCACAACGGGTTCGGTCCCATGGAAGCAGAAGGCAACATCGGATTCAAGTACCGCGGGGATGCTGAAAAGGTCAATATCCCTGATCGGAGGAAGGGAATGGTCCGGTGTGATGGACATGGTGATGTCGTTGAGGTCCTCCCATCCCACCGCATCCACCGCCCTGACCTTGAAAGTCAGTTCCTGGTCCTTCCAGATGTCCGTGTAGTGATATCTCAGGTTCGGTGTGTTTTCTTCCAGGATGAACTCGTCTGCTGGCCTTCCCTCCCTGTGGATATAAATATTGTAATCGATGGGGGGGTTCTCGTCCTGTGCCTGGTCCCATCCAAGGTCCAGACCGGAGGAGGAAAGGTTGTACCTGCAGATCTCTATCCCATCGAACTCCGGTCTTTCCGCATCGATATTGACCTGGAACTCCTCAGTGTAGGTCTTACCTCCGTTCCCGGTGCATCTTACTTCCAACTGATGAATGCCATCCTCGACCCCATCTGTCAGTATCGTATCCTCCTTTCCCATCGGGAGCCAGGATATGCTGTCCCATCGGAACTCTATGTCACTGGCCTTCCCGATGTATTCGATGGTGATATCCTCCCCCTCTTTGATGAGCTCCCCTTCCTCGGGATACGTCATAACGATCCTTGTGGGCATGATATCGAAGATCACATGGAGGCTCCCCCACTCCGATGCATCGTACATATCGATGTCCCCTCCGGGCCATCCCTGCCCCCAACCAATAGCGAATCCAAGGGTTTCGTTGCTGGTGACATCCATATCCTCATCGGTTCCAGTATCGAGATAGGCCCACCATTCGGCTATCTTCCATCCTCCCATGTCGCTCCAGAGGCATCCTCCATCATCAACATGACCGCCATCGACCTGCCAACCTCCGGTTGATGGGTGAAAGGCGTCCCTGAACCCATCGGGAGCGCCGCTCACCCCAACGTACTTGCAGTCCTCGTTCTCGGAGTCGAGTTCCCTTTCGGGATATATCCCATCATCCTCGAAATATATGTGGTCCAGTTGACTGTCATCTCCCGATGCAACATGTTTCCTGTCGTTTGCTATCATAAGGTATATCTTCTCTCCATCATGTTTTGCCTGTATCCTGATGTCAAGATCCTCGGATTCAAAGATAGTGGATATGGTATCATCCCATCCATCTGCCTGTGTTATCTTTCCGTCGAAGACAGGCGGGTCGTCCAGGAAGCAGTAGACGTTGTCGTCGTATACGATCCCCGGGAGAGTGCTCAGGTCCATGTACCAATCGGCAGCTACCTCCATATCATCTTCATGCACAAGGACCATGCCGGCCGCAAATAGCGCCATGACTATCATGAGGGCTGCAGATCTCCTGAACGGGCAGGTCGTTTCCATTACTCCTCCCACCTCTTGGATGCCATGATAAATAGCACTGGTCGTATTAATCGATTTCACCATTTTGATGAAAGATCAGAGTCATATCCCTAATAAATGATCACACGTCCTGGTGGAATTGAATATATAATAGGATACAACCTACGGTTCTCATCGAGGTTTTCTTATGTCCGGCAAAGAAGAGCATGTGATAAGGACCGAGAAGCTCACCAAATACTATGGAAAGGCAAGGGGCATCATCGATGTTGACCTTTCCGTGGAACGGGGAGAGGTCTTCGGATTCCTGGGCCCCAACGGCGCCGGAAAGAGCACTGCCATCAGGACCATTCTGGATTACATCAGACCGACTTCCGGTAAGGCCCTGGTAAACGGTATGGACCCGCAGAAACAGGGTTCCAATGTAAGAAGGTCCGTGGGATATCTGCCGTCGGACTTCGGAACATACCACGATATGACCGCCAGGGATTATCTGCATACGTTGCTTTCCATGATGGACCACAAGGGGAAGGATAGGATAGAGGACCTTTCGGAGCGTTTCCAGCTGGACCTCAAGAGAAGGATCAAGGACTTCTCCAGAGGCAATCGGCAGAAGGTCGGTATGGTCTCGGCTTTCATGCACTATCCGAAGCTGGCGATACTCGATGAACCGACCACCGGACTGGACCCGTTGATGCAGCAGGAGTTCTACGGTCTGGTCATGGAAGAGAAGAAAGCAGGAAGGACAGTGTTCCTGTCTTCCCACATCCTCACTGAAGTTGAAGCGATATGCGACAGGGTTGCGATAATCAAGGAAGGCAGGATCATAGTAACAGAGAGCATGTCTGCTTTCAAGAGCAAGACCGGGAAGATAATGAAGATAAAGTTCGGATCCAGGGTCGACCCTTCGATATTTTCTGGGTTACCTGGAGTTACCCATGTGAAGGCGAAGGACAAAGATGTTATTGTGATGACCGTGTCCTCGGATATTGACAGTGTGGTAAAGGAGCTGTCAAAGCACAGGGTCCTTGATCTTACCTACGACGAGGTCGCGTTGGAGGACATGTTCCTTAGGTACTACGGCAAGGAACAGGTTGCAGGTAGAAAAGGAGGTGGTTCTCTATGAAGATGCCTCTGTTCAGGGCCGCTTTCAAGAACCAGAGGATATCCATGTGGATATACTCTAGTATCCTACTGGCCTATGGTTTGCTGATCATGATAGCATTTCTCCAGGTGGAAGGCACACTTTCCGATCCGTTCCATGAATACAATGGTGCCAAGATCATCGAGGTTGGGGATGCTGATATCGGTTCCAAAGAATACAATCTCTCCTGGGATACCGAGGTCGGCGTATCCTTTCATCTGGTCATTGGATTCGAGGATTTACATGATCTGGATGTACTTTCGTTCACGCCCGAAGCGTCAGGAGATCCGGATATCGGCAGTATCGACATCACCGATCATGTGATGAACGAGACCTGGATCAACGAGAACGGCGGACATGAGATATACCGAGGTGGTGGAAGGTTCGTTCGTTTTAACAATACTTACGGGGCCAAAGATTTCATTGTGGTTCTTGTCCCCATCGATGGAAATGTATCATTCGGCGATGTGAACGGCCCCGTTTCCACCGAGGTCCTTGATGTGGTGAGTACCTTTGACGAATACCTGGAGGACAACGCGTTCATGGATGCATGGTTTGGAGGTGGGGAGCTCAATTTCACAGAAGTTGACGGTTTCATGGTCCTGGAATTCTTCAGTCTATGGGGTTTGTTCCTGACCATCTACCTGGCCCTGAAAGCTGGATCATTGATCTCCAAGCACGTTGAGGACCGATCCATGGATATCCTGCTTGCAACCGGCTATACCAGGAACCGGTTCCTGACCGAAAAGAACCTGATACTTCTCGTGAACCTGGCGACCATCAATGTCTTTGTCTGGATCGGCTTGTTCCTTGGAACAATTCTTATCGGGGAGCAGGTTCCGATCCTGGGTTTGTCTCTGACGATGCTTGGTTACATCCCGATAGCCATTGGTATTATGGGGTTATCGATGCTTCTTTCGGTTCTGATCGACGAGGGCTCGAAGGCTACCGGGGCTGTAATGGGACTTGTGATCGGACAGTATGTCATTCAGATCGTAGCGAACATCGCGAAGCTCCAGAACAGCGTTGGTTATCTGTCTCTGTTCAGGTATGTTGACAGCACGGAGCTGATGATCGATCATGTGATCGATCCGGTGAACTTTTTTGTTCCCCTTGCTGTTGGGGCTGTAGCCATCGGTCTGACCTACTATCTGTTCAACAGAAAGGATATCCATGCCTAGATGCATCCATATCCGATACTGCACGTTAACTCATATCTGAATGATCCGGTAGTGTATGGTATCTACGTTCTATAACAATGTTCAATAGGATACGATCCGACTTGGGTCATTGAAATGGGTGTGTTTGCAAAGCTTTATGGTGAAATAAAATTACAAAGCAGGGATCTGTAAATTCATTTTCGGTCTGATACATCTGTTCTTATTATCTCCGAGACCGTCTCTATGAGATCTTTGGCAAATTCAATACCGGTCCTTGCATCATCTTCCATCGGCCTGTAATCAATTCCATACAAGCTCTCATGTCTATTCTTTCTGTATATGTCAAATATTTCTGCGATTTCTCCAAGTTCAGGATATCTCTCTCTAAGGAAGGCCGCCATACATACGTGGCTCCTCTCCTTGTAACCATCCATGAAAAGAAGGGCTCTAGCAGCGTGAAACATGGCAGTATATGATGATACGATTGATACATCTATCATATCAAATTCATAGTTCCTTTCTGCATTATCCAGATGTCTTCTTGCATTCGCAACCTCTTAATTTATAGTCTCTCTCGGAAATGAGTGGGGCCTCAATAATCTCTTCCTTATGCAATCATCAAGATTCATGGAAGTATTCCTCCGAAAAGTATTATGCCGTCTTTCTTGACTTCCTGATAAAAACCTTCATTCCTATCTCTCATGGAGATCCATCTTCCGATGTTCATTGATGTTATCTCTATTGAAATATTCATTATTTCTTGATATGATCTCATATCTGCTTTGATCTGATCATTGGTTATCGCCAATATGTCCATATCGCTATATTCATCATATTCACCGGTTGCACAGCTTCCGTATAGGATCAGATTTGTCATGGAAGGGTTGCTCTCCGACAGGTATTCAACCAGGCCGGATTCGTGCAATCTGAGTATCAGAAAGAACCTTTTCATCTCTCTGGTGGCAAAATTATCGCGGAGTTCGAAGTAAAGAGCTTTTCCCAACATTTCTCTCTTCAGTAGATCCTTTCCTTCCAAAAGGTTGAGGACCCTGGAGCAGGATGCGTTACTTAATTGTATGATCTTGGAGAGTTCGTTTACATAGACCTTTCTTCCAGGATTTCTTGAAAACCATTCCATTATCTTGAAAAGAGCGTTTCCAGCCAATGATCCTTGATACAAATCCATGTATTCATGATTGTTCGTTACATATATTTAACCATCGTTACATTTGTGTAATGGATCGAACTCGATAAATAGAAGGATGGCGTGATACCTTTTGATGTACTGGATCCTTGCCATCCTCGCGATAGGCCTCATTATCTTCGTCCATGAACTTGGACATTACATAGTGGGGAAGAGAAAGGGAATTCCGATAGCTGTGTTTTCTGTTGGTTTCGGCCCCAGGCTCTTCGGTTTCAGGAGAGGTGGGACGGATCATCGTATCTCTCTGATACCGCTAGGTGGATACGTGATGCCCAGGCTGAAAAAGGTCGAGGACCTGCACAGGATACCGGTGAACAGGAGGGTCGCCTTCTCTCTCGGAGGTCCTCTCGCGAACATCGTTTTCGCTGTTTTACTGCTCTCCATTTACAACTCCATTATCTCGGGTCCCTCGTTCATGAACATTTTCGTGCTCCCTGTCATCCAGTGCGGCTCGTTCATGATCTCCATGGTCGCATCCTTCGCAGCGCTCTTCACCGATCCGGG
>JAYEPK010000508.1:0-1962 GCA_034723935.1 Thermoplasmatota archaeon | reverse complement strand
GAAGTCCTCGCCGGTGAACTCAAGATATGATCCTACGAAGGACTCTGACGGCTCCTCGAGCTGGGTCGTGTTCTCTTCTGATACATCTGTGGAAACAGTGATCCTCTGGTCCATCTGGTGTCCCGAGTTCAAGGGCCCTCCGAAGTAGGCCGAGTTGTAAGAAAATAGCGCAATAAGGACCACGAGAAAACCTACTGCAAAAGGAAGGATACCTGAAATAGTTCCTGTGAACCTCTTCACATCAAGTTTTCTCCTCTTCAGATCGAACGACCTTGATTTGTGAGCAGCAGCTACGAAAAAAGGAGCCAGCACAACAACTCCGGTAGAGTATCTTGAGACGATGGCAAAGGCCATCAACAAACCGCCTATCAGTGCCATGGGAGCTCCAAATTTGATCCTCCTACTCTCACATAGCTCCAGAGATCTAAGGAACATGTAGAATCCAAAGACTGCGAGGACGGTGGTCGATAGGTCGCCCATGTACCTGGAAAATGTCATCAGAACAGTTCCCCCGGCTGTGGAGAACAGCAAAGCAGCAATGGTTCCAGCTGTGGTCGATCGGTACATTTCACCGATCCTGAAGATCGCCCAAGACCCCATCAAAAGAAGCACAAGTGCTATTGCCCACTCCATGCCAAAGAGAGCAAATACACCTATGATCAGAGATTGGCCGGGAGGCCAACGGCTTACGAGAACAACCTCTCCGTCATCCTCGGCAACGACTGCATGGAGGTTCTGTACTTCCAAACCTTCCTTGTGCGCGATGATCTGGTGGGGTCCTATGATCAGCTCTCTGTTGATAACCAGTTCACCGTTCGTATCCGTTCTTCCGACAAGCTCTCCATCGATGACGATATCAGCTCCGGAAACAGGATCATCGAAGATATCCTGGACGGAGAGCACTATATTGAACTCTGCATAACCTTGATATGTTGCAGCACCCTTTTCATCAAGCCTCAGTTCCTCACCGTCAATAGAAATAATACCATTTCTGAGAGGTTGGTCCCGGTCGTCGATGACCCAGACCCTGAAAGGAGGATGCTCATGGATCAAAAGGTCCCTGCTGGTCTCGACCGGGATCGATCCGATCTCAACACCCTCGATGAGAATTGTGAACAGAACATTTGGAGGGGGATGATGAACACCTGGAGGAAGGGATAGGTCGACAATATGACTGGTGTTCGGATCGAACCGAACAACACCGATGGTCGTGACAATAGACCGGACATATGTATTGTAGTTCATCTGGCCGCTCCGCTGAGGGGTATAAAGCACACTCCCGAGATAGCTGTCGTTCCCGCTTTCATACCTCGCCGTTATCACTGCGTTGTTAAACCTGTAGTTCTCGATTACAACCGTCCCTGTCTCATCAGTGGAAATGCTCTTCTGTCTTCCGGTTATGAAAACATCTGCATCTTGGACCTTTTCCCCGTCAGAGAATGAAATTGTGATGGAGATGTCGTCCTTCCTTCCGTCAATTCCATCAACAATAACGGTGTAATCAACTTCAAGGGGTTCCGTTTCTGGCATGGTCAGAAGGATGCACTCGGTGTGAGTTGTAAGGTCGCTGATGGGAATACTTGTCTTTCCGTCCATGAATATCTCGGACCATGCGTAGAAAGCATATTCGTCCGGAACCGTTCCTTTCCTTTCTCCTTCATCGTGAGGGTATGAGATCACTATTGAGAATACAATGATATTGACCAGGAATATGAACAGCATTGATGCTCGTCTTCTATCGATCAATGATCTTGTCATGTATTCTCCTCAACGTATCTTCCATGTTTCTAAATAAACATATTCCATGGAAATATCAACCCATTGGAATTCATTGAGACACTCCGTCATGATTACTTATATCACTTACGATCATCGTCCACCGGAAAGCATGATCTCGGGCTCAACCTCTCCCATGATCACAGAAGGCACCTGGACCGAATCGATGATGTTGTTTGCATCCTC
>JAYEPK010000507.1:0-1963 GCA_034723935.1 Thermoplasmatota archaeon | reverse complement strand
CCGGCTCCCCATCCATTCGTTGTCCTGATCCTGGTCAGGGTGTTCAGCATGTATTCCATATCCCTTGACATGCCAGCTCCCCATCCGTTCATGTCCTTTTCTACGAGATCGATGAGCTCCAGGAGTCCCCTTTCCGGGTCCACGACCTCTGTCTCACAGCTGATCGTCTCCCTGAATGGCTCTCCTTCTCCGATGGATGGTTCCAGAAGCACCTCGACATCAACATGGGTCCTTATCCCGGGCAGGATCGGAACGGCTCCCATGCTCCCGTACATCATGGAGTTCCGGACAAGCGTTCCAGATTCTCCTTCAAGGTTTCCCGGTGGAAGCGGAAGGTCAATGGAAAGCTTGATCTCATTTGCATCAACACTCACCGAAAGAACGGTTATGATATAATCCTTCAATGTGATCCTCGTCGAGGAGAACCAATCGGGAATTTCCCTGCCAAGTTCCTTTTCGATCTCCTCCGGGTCCATGCTCTCTTTGGTTGAAAGTGAGGAATGGGTAAGGATGGTAAGCTGCTGGTTAGCCGGTCCTGTGTCGATGATCTTGCTCGTGATATCTTCCCTCCCTTCAGGGGATTGAAAGACGATGAACCCTCCCAGGGCCGATATCAGGATGGAGATCATTATCACGGTTGCTCCGATATGCCTTTTCTCTATCAAGATAACACCTCCTGCTGGATGTCAATGGATATGAAGATCGTTCTTCCTGCGGAGACCGTGACCTCGCGGGATACGGTTCTTGTGATGTCCGTCATCTCTCCTGTATGATGCTCGTAGGATGCTGCGCTGATGTCCCATCCGGAACCGGGCGAGACGGTGATGCTTATCGCAGATGAGTTCGTGAAGATGAACTCGAGAAGCCGATCGATCTGTGGATGAAGGACCTTGCTGTCAATTTCGCCTTCAAGAAGGATGATCTCAAATGCAGCAGGTACCGGAACGTTCTTGTAGGTCCTCTTCTCCGTTGTGACCGTATCAAGTGTTGAGGCCAGGAAAACATCTAGATCGCTGTCGAGATGCCCTTCCTCTGTTTTCCTGTCAGTTTCGATCGTTCCCGGCAGGATACCGCCGATCACTATGCCCGCGGTTACAAGGATGATGAACGCTGCCACGGCTGCGGAGGTCGGAATTTCCCAACCTGTTCTTTTTCTGTTGTCCTCTCTGAGGTCCAGTGGTGTTTTCTTATCATTCACGAAGCGTCACCTCCAGTCTCCCGGGGACAATCCTGCCGTCCTCCTGATCTATTGATGCATATCTTATCGATACCTGCTCCGATCCATCCGATAGTTGTATGAAACTTTCTCTGTCGGGGATAAAATATTGGAACAGGTCCCCATCGGACGTGACGAGTTCGATCCTTGCACTTCTTCCATCGAATATCTCGTTTTCGCTCAGTGATCCGCATCTGTATTCCAGTTCGGATATGGAGATCTGACCGCTGTCGGTCAGGATATCCATAAGCTTGGAGCGATCGTTCTCGAGTGCATCTGTACTCTGAGCTTCCCTGGATCTGTACATGCCAACGGCACTCCCTGTGATCAGGGCAGCAATCCCAAGTGATATCAGTATGATGGGGATGGTGTTGGAGTTCTTTCTCCTTGTGGTCATGGTTCTACCTGTACCCTCCATACGGTAATACAACCTCCGATACTGCTTTGTACCTATCTTATCAATACAAAGTGAATTTTATACTTCCGGTGCAGCTCCGACATATGTGATGGGAGTTATTACAGTTAGTGGACAGAAGAATTAATATCTGATAAAGTTCAATCATAAAAAATAAGGTGG
This sequence comes from Thermoplasmatota archaeon, assembly GCA_034723935.1. Classification (GTDB taxonomy): domain Archaea; phylum Thermoplasmatota; class Penumbrarchaeia; order Penumbrarchaeales; family Penumbrarchaeaceae; genus JAYEPK01. The sequence continues at coordinate 170 of JAYEPK010000507.1, read as the reverse complement.
GAATATGTCAATAGGATCTGATATTGCTCGGATTTCAGTGTTCGTTCCGGTTCTTCTTCTGCTAATGGTATCCATTAACTTTTCTAGTTCGGCAGGTGAAACGAGAGGGGAGGTGGGAGGTTTCTTTTCCGGAGAAGAGGTGTACAGGTCCTCTCGGTCCCTGAGCGGTG
>JAYEPK010000506.1:0-1963 GCA_034723935.1 Thermoplasmatota archaeon | reverse complement strand
GCCGATCTTTACCCAATGAAGATGCTCGCAGAACCGGAGTCCGAAGGAAGCGATTCTGCGAGTCTATATGTTGAATACGCTTTGGTAAGTGTCAAAGGTTAAGTATTCGACTATATATCAGAAATTCGGTTCAGGAGTAAAATATGCAAAGATTAACAACGGAGATGTCCAGGTACAACTACTGGTGGTTCCTGTGGCACTCAGTATTCTTGGCACTTGCAACGAGCTTCATTGATGTTGATACGATAATGCCCTCGGTCATCACTGGAGCCGGAGGAGGGCCTTTTCACATGGGCCTGTTGGTCAGCATAATGCTTGGTGGATCGAGCGTCTCACAGCTTCTATTTGCAACCTATCTTCACAGGAAGAGCTACAAGAAGGCGTTCCTTCTGATAGGTATTAATTTGAGGATACTGGCATTGATAGGTTTGTCTGTCTTCTTCTTCCTTCTCAAAGGTCTCATGGGAACTGGTGAGGTGTGGTTCATCCTGGCATTGGTCTCGGTCTTCTCCTTCAGCGGAGCATTTGCGAACATCAGCTATATTGATATGATGGGCAAGTCCATCCTCAAGGGACAGAGAAAATCATTTCTCTCCCTGAAACAGGTTGTGTTCTCGGCAGGGATACTGATCTCGGCGATCACAGCGTTCTGGGTGCTTTCACTTTCGGAAGGTCCCACCAGTTATGGGGTTCTTTTCATTCTTGCTGCAGCTTTTCTGTTGATCGCTTCCGTTGGCTTCTGGCGTATCCGGGAAGTTAAGGGCAAGGTTTTGCCGATCAATGGTTCCCTGGATTTCATCAAGTTCATCGTAAAAGAGATCCGGGAGAGGTCCCAATTGAGGAATTACCTTCTGATCATCAGCTCTCTCGGAAATATCTTGGGTCTAATGGCATTCATGGTCCTGTATGCCAGAATGAACTCCCCCGCACAGGATATTCCGGTTGGAAGTATGCTTCTTTTAAAGGTTTTCGGAGCAGTGATCGCCGGTTCGGTCCTCTATTATTTTTCCAAGAAGTTCAAATATGGAACGCTGCTCTATATTGCTGTATTGATGGCCCTGCTCCTCCCCCTCATTGCTCTTCTCTCCTTGAACAACCCCATAATTTTCATGTCGGTATTTTTCATAGGGGGCGTTCTGATCACGATCTACGTAGTTTCGATGGGAGGCATCCTTTTGGAGATCTCAACGAAGAAGAACCGTGCTCTCTACGCAGGGGCCGCGGGTGCCGGAAGCATAATTCCCGCGATCTTCTCCATGGTCGGTGGGTGGGTGATCCACACCTACGGTTTCAATGCATTTTTCATATTGTTTGCCATGGTTGTTTCCGGCTCATTGGTGTTCATCAGAAAATTGAATTGCAGAAAATGAAGGTGAAAAAATGGATGTTCAAAGGAAGAAGTGGAGAGTTGATAGTTTTCAGATGCTGTTCATTGGATCCTTTGAAGAGGTGAGGGGAGAATGACCGTACTGATCCCCCGAATGACCTCGATAGGGACCATAAGGACGCCATATACTGAAAGCGCACCTTATCAGCCTGTAGATAAGGATGAAGGTGATTTTCGAATCATCGTTGAGCCGGAATTCAAAGATGGACTGAAGGAACTTTCCAGATTCCGATATGCCTATGTAATATACTATATTCATCGGGTAAAAGAGGATCTCTTCATGGTCATATCCCCCTCCTGGGCCGATGGAGCCGAGATGGGTGTGTTTGCAAGCAGGTCACCCGTTCGTCCGAATCCAATAGGTTTAAGTGTTGTTCGAATAAAGAAAATTGCAGGTAACGAGATATTCACATCCGGATTGGATGTTTTCGACGGCACACCTCTTCTCGATATCAAGCCATATATCAAGGACCTAGATGGAAAAGAAGATGCAAATTACGGGTGGATAGACGATCTGGATGATAGAGAACATCTGATCTTGCACATAAAAGGCATCCCTCATGATTACTAGCATTT
>JAYEPK010000505.1:0-1966 GCA_034723935.1 Thermoplasmatota archaeon | reverse complement strand
TTCAATTTTTTGTACAAAGATGTATTTCCCGTTCCCGAACCCCTGCTGACGGAAGTGCCCAAGCTTCTTGGGATTGATGGAAGAAAGATGAGCAAATCGTACGATAATTCCATCTATCTTCGCGATCGGGGAGATGTGTTGAGACAGAAGGTTTCTTCCATGTTTACCGATCCGCAGAGGATGCGGAAGAAAGATCCGGGGAGACCGGAGATCTGCAACGCCTTCGCGTTTCACCAGATATATTCGCCCTCTTCAGAGGTGGACGAGATATCGGATGGGTGCAAAAAAGCCAATATCGGGTGTGTCGAATGCAAAAAACGTCTCGCGCAGCGGATACTGGATAGCATGGCGCCCATACACGAACGTCAGGATTATTACCTGAGCCACCTGGAGGAAGTAAGGGGTATAATAACCGATGGCGTACGGGAGGCCTCGAAGATAGCGCGTCTCACCATGGAACAGGTAAGGGAAGCCGTAAAGATATGACGGCCGGGGCTTATGAAATCAAGCTGGATATATTTGAAGGTCCTCTCGATCTGCTGCTCTACTTGATCAGAAAGAACGAAGTCGATATATACGATATTCCCATTGCCCTCATAACCAGACAATATATGAAATATATCGACGCGATGAAGTCCCTCAATCTTGACCTTGCAGGGGAATATCTGGTGCTCGCCGCCACGTTGACACACATCAAATCGCGAATGCTTCTGCCCGTCAGCGAAGAAGATGAGGAAGAAGAGGATGTGGACCCGCGTGAAGAACTTGTTAAACAGCTTCTGGAGTATAAGGCGTTCAAGGAAGCGGCGCTGGGCCTGGACAGGATGAGCATTCTTGGACGGGATGTATTTGGCAGGGATCATGCGGGGGAAGAGGTTGAGAAAGAGGAGCAGCCCCTCATGGAAATCGGGATATTTGAACTTGTCGAAGCCTTCCGGAGAATAAGTCTCGATGTCGGTCAGAAAGATTTGATGGAGATAGATATCGAAAAGATATCCCTTTCGGACAGGATAAATGATATAGTGGATGAACTGGAAAGGAGGGGTGAACTTACCTTCACCGATCTTCTGGAGGACGCGGGCAACCGCAGGAGGTTGATATATACCTTTCTGGCCATCCTGGAACTTGTGAAACTTAGAATAATCAAAGCATACCAGGCGGTTCCGTACGGAACTATAAGGATATGCCTTGCGGGAAAATAGATGGATAATCTGAAGGCCGTAATTGAGGCCCTTATCTTCGTTTCTGATACGCCCATAACATCCTCCGGGATAGAGGGAGTTCTGGAAGATGTGAAGGGAAAGGAAATCTCTTCTGCAATTGATGATCTCATAAGGGAATATGAAGAGAGAAATGGGGGCATATTTCTTAGAGAGGTTGCCGGGGGATACCAGTTCAGGACCGGCGAGGCCGTGGCGTCATGGGTGCAGAAGTTGAGGGGAGAAAAGCCGGCGGCCCTGAGCCCGGCCGCCATGGAGACGCTTGCGGTGGTTGCTTACAGGCAGCCCGTCATGAGATCTGAGATAGAAAAAGTGCGGGGTGTAGATATAAGTGGCACCCTGAGGGGATTGCTGGAGAAAAATCTTGTAAGAATAGTAGGGAGAAAAGATGTGCCGGGCAGACCCATGATCTATGGAACTACCAGGAAGTTTCTTGAGACATTTGGTCTCAAGACCCTTTCAGATTTGCCCACACTCAAAGAATTCAGAGAGTTGGGAGAGTAATACCTGTGGAAGAGCGTCTTCAGAAGATAATAGCCAGGTATGGTATAGCGTCCCGACGCACGGCGGAACAGATGATGTGTGACGGCCGGGTCAGCGTGAATGGCGTGATAATGACTCAGCCTGGGATGAAGGCTGATGCCTCACGTGATGAGATACGCGTTGACGGGGGGCTTATATCCGGGGATGCGGTAAGCGGGGTATATCTGATATTGAACAAACCGAAGGGATATGTTGTCACCCTG
>JAYEPK010000504.1:0-1966 GCA_034723935.1 Thermoplasmatota archaeon | reverse complement strand
GAGGGCTTTCCCACTCAATAGTCGAGCTATGCAATGGGTTGCCGCATTCATCAACGCACTCCTGTTTCCCTTATACAATGTATCTTTTCCCATACTCGTACACTCTCCTTCGATCACCTTTGAAATGCCTTTTGCAAATGAACGTTTACGCAGGATGGTCTCCCACGGTACCCGACTGATGACGTCGGCCACACCTGGTGAATATTTGCTCTTTAACAGGACCTTCAACTTTTCCTCTCTGGTGGCCTTATCCCACCAAGCCTTGACCTTGCCATATTTCATAGTAAAACCCCATTGAATAACATAAAGGTAAGAGTTAGAGTACACCCACCAAGTATGAACCCTATTATGTAGGCGTTCTTCACGTCCTCATGCGAAAGTGTCAGTCGCCTACTTAGACACTCTATCATATCCCTCTCACAGACCGGGCATATCTCCACACGACCCGACTTGCGGACGTCTTTCATAATCTCCCGGTCTATCTTCTTGAAAGTACGACGTGGACTAGGCATTAACCAATCACCTTCCCGCTTTCTTCAAGTCGATCCGCTACTACAGCCGCCATATGCTCATCACACACCTCAACGAGAGTGCGACCTACACGTCCCTTCTCATTGTAGACGTGCTTATAAACGCACCCACAGTTGTCAATGAAGCGTTGGCTAGTCTGCATCCTCCTCCTCCCCACCTTCCAGTCTGTTTGCAACCTTCTTAGATACACAAAGGTCACACTCATCATGTGTTATGATCGTCAGTTTGTAACCGATATCCAGATAAATGACGATGTGGGTGACGGCTTTATTATAGCTAACATTTACCTCTACTTTTGTAACCTCGCCTTCAAAGACTTCCTTGGGTTTCTTCTTACTACCTATGGTGGCCGGTGTCACATCTCTCATGTCCTCGACCCGGACCGTATCACCGTCTTCCATTCAATCACCGTTTCCCCACTGCCTCATCTTCCGTCTCCACTTTCTAAGGATTGGTGTCGGTACAGTCTCGTCATCTTCTTCCAGGTCTTCCAGTCGATCCGCCACCTCCATATGACGGCATCCGTCACAGGTGGCAGATTCAACGACTACACGTTCACGGTTCTCTGTGACGAGGTAAATTCTAAACTTGTCACCGAACTTCCTGATGTAGACCTTCTTGACCGTGCCCTTAAGTATGGGGTTTATATCATCGGTATGACTATATACCTCGACCTTGTCACCCTTCTTCATTTCATCACTCTCGCAGTGTTGATGATGTAATAAGTGTTGTAATAAAAAAAGAGGAGGGAAGTCTACGGGTTGCCAACCCTCGTTCCCTCAGATGATAACATCCTGGTACTTGCTGGACCAGTGGCGGAACTCAGTGTTTGTGGCTACGACCATCTTGTCGATGAGTATGCAGTCCTTCACTAGAATGACCGCGAACTCATCTGGTAATTTGTAGGAGTACCTGAGTAGGTCCTCGGCTACCTTCTTTTGGGGGTTCGACCTGAAGTGGTTTATCAGGATGCCGTTGACCGCATACTGCTTCGACGGCTCCCTGAACCGTAACTCCTTCTTCAGTATCTCGCTTGGAGACTTGGGGAGCTCAGAGAACACCTTCAGGAAGCTTACGAACTCCGCCGATGGCCCCTTGCCGATGACGCCACTTATGATCTCCTGGTCGATTTCCTCATGGCACTCCAAGGCCATTGAGAGGAACTGATACGTCCTGGGTGTGGGGAATGGAGTGTCCCGGTCCCGTGGCATCTGGTGAAGGAGCTCCGGCCTGAAGTTCAGGAAAGCGATTACCTCCGACCTGATGTTGTTCTTGTATGCCCATTCCTTCCAGTCCTCGATGGTCGGTTCAAGCGTCATGTGCATGAACCTCGAGACCAGTGGAGTGGGCATTCTCTGTGCCGCCGCCATGTCAGTCTGTCGGTTCCCCGCACCAATTCGAGGGTGCATGGATATGTCCACGTTGTCCAGTTTCC
>JAYEPK010000503.1:0-8803 GCA_034723935.1 Thermoplasmatota archaeon | reverse complement strand
CTCCAAGGATCACATGTCACTTCAGGAAGAGAAGGAGGAGATCCTTGGAGTCCTCTCCTCTTCCCTCTTTTATCTTTTCAATCAAGGGTTCCATGGATACAAGATATCTATCAAGTTTCCTGACCTTGATGGACCTCTTCTCGTCCAGGATTGTATTCTCGAGTTCCTTCAGGTTGGTTGAAGCGAGGATAAGCTCGTTCTTGGATACCGCTTCCCTTACAAGGTCAATGGATTTCTGGAAGGTGTCCTGGTCTATTGTATCTTCAAGCTCTGCCAGCTGGCTGATGATCGAGTTGATGCGTTCATCAAGGGAAACTACTACCTTTTCTTTAAGTTCCCCGTATCCCTTCTCCAGTCTCCCCTCCAGATCAACCATATCTAAAAGTACATCTCCAAGCCCTGCAAGATCTGCCCCCTCCAGGCCGGACATGAGCCGATCGAATTCTTTTGATGGCCCTTCGACCTGCTTGGCGTTATCGAATGCAACATGGACATCCAATATCATCTGTACCGTGCTTGAAATGCTGTCGATCCTGCTCCGGCGAAGGGTAAGCAGGTATTTTTCGATCCAATCATGAACAATGGGAAGATACTGCTCGAATGTTGTGCTATCCTTGTTCAGCAACGAAGAGGATAGAGTTTTCACATGGGGTGATATCGGAGCGGGATCACCACCAAACTCCCTGATCTCTGCGACCTGTGATCTCACAGCTTCCAGCTCCTTCGATGCTTTTTCGGTGTCGAACACCGGTTCGGGAAGCTGCTCTTCGGCCTCCGGTCCTTCCGGGGGTTCTGATGAAGGTGTCTCCTCATTTAAAGGGGCTTCTTCGGACGCAGGGCCCCCGTCACCTTCGGATTGTTCTTTTAGGATCCCATGGTCAGTATCGGGCCGGGAGCCATCATCTTGGGGCGGGACATCTTCCGGTATATCTTCGGCAATCTCATCCGGTTCCATACCTTCCGGGACATCTTCCTGGATCCCGGATGGCCCTATGGTCCCATCGCCGACATCCACTTGCTCTTCAGAGGGCGGCGGGGAGATATCATCCTCTGATCCGCCCTCTATCTCTTCCGACGCCTCATCGGATACAGGAGTTTCTGGTTCCTTTTTCTCCTTATCAACAGCAACCTTCCTCACTCTCTTCTTTCTTAGCTTGTTCTCCATAATGGCCAGGTATTTTTCCAGTTTGACGATGGCAGGCTCCATCTGTTGCTCGGAAGCGGTCTCAGATTTTGATTCAATGTTATCCATGATCTTCCTGACCTTTGACAGGTCCAGACCCTTTTCTTCAAGGGATCGAACCCGCTCCCAGTCATTGGATATCCTATCCTTGAAGGATGTTTTCTCGGAGACCATTGAACTTTCACCTCATGTATTATCTCTGTGCTCATTCCAATTAGATTCTCAACCTTCCGAAATAAGGCTCACTGGTATATAAAATATCGACTGGTGTTCTTGATATCACAGGCCCATCATGCGTTGGTATCGCCATCCTCGTCCCATTTGACCTTTACACCACCTGAGGCAACATCGTCGGGAGACATCACATCCTCTAACTCCTGGACCGGGGTCTGCATGAAGCTTTCGAGCTTTGGAGACCCGTAGATCTTTTCGAAATCACTGGACGGATCGGCCTTTTCCTCCCTATCCTTTCCGAAAAGGTCCTTCCCTTCCTCGTTCATCTTCTCCACATGACGAATGAACTCATCTTCCTCCTTCTTCTTCTCCCTGATCTGTTTCCTGAGAAGGAGCGTTGCCAGGGTTACAACAAGTATCAAGGTTATGATCAGCCCCACGACAACCCCAATTGTTGTCGGGCGACTGAGATCGGCAAATGGAGAGCTTCCCCCTCCCGATGTGGAGTTGACTGAGCTGATATCACCGATGAACAACGCACCTGTCCCGATTGTATCGGTCATGAGATATCGTTCTGCAAATCCTTTGCTTTCTCGGTAGGAGACAACATGTTCGGTCACTGCAAAGATCGTGAAGTTCTCCCCGTCGATCGGAAGGTCCAGACCAGCAGAATTGAGTTCCATCAGCGGTATGACCCAGACAAGAGTGTGCTGGTCCACGATTATTCCCGTGCTCTCATTGTGCAGAGCTGGGTCACCCACATACTCTCTGAATATCAGGGGCTCCCGATCCGGATGTCGGGAGGTTATATTGTTCCAACCGGAGATATTCCTGAAATCGACGAAAGGTTCCACGTAGGCAGGATCCAGAATATAAAGATAATAATGGAAACTCCCGTCGATCTGTATCGAGTCCTTTACCCTGAGGCTGATCTGCAGGTTGTTTCCCCTTCTCTCGCCCCTCAACGAGATGATATCAACACCGGGCTGGGCAACCTTTGATACAATGAACTTACGCCCGCTGTCAGGATCGCTCAATCTCCATTCCTCCTGGAGCTTAACCACATCTCCGGAAGGATCGGAAAGGATCTTTTCAACATTTTCCGAGGCAATATCCTCCGGCTTCTCCAGATACAGCTTAAGGGTGGCCACCTTCTGAAGATAGCCATCGGAAACGGTCAGTTTCACCGTCCTGTTCCCGTAGATACCCTCCGCATAGGTATGGCTCACAACATCTCCATCGTCTGTCTTTCCATCTCCCCAGTTCCAGGTGAATAGAAGTTCATCCCCATCAATATCAGGGCCTATCGAGACCTTGAGCTTGACCTCCTGACCAGGCAGTATGCTGGACACATTTCCCTTGAGAACAATGATCTCCGGATCGGGTGGGGCATCATTCACATGTTGGATATCAAGATTGATGTCGGTTATCACTGTGTCATGTCCATCGGACATCTCCAGCGAGAACCAGTAATTGCCAACGTCTCTTTGCACCGCATCAATTGTAACCGTTCCATTTCCTGGTTCGATGCTCAGGAAATCAAAGCTTTCATTGGAAGAGAAATGGATGTTCTCGATCGGATCGTCTTCGTCGTGATACGAGATATTATAGGATCTTTGAATGTCCTCAAGAGCGAACATGTTGAAAGCTCCGCCTTCAAAATCAGCCTCCCCTATCCTGGTAATATATGGGAGATCGTTCACGCTGTTGACCTGTATTTCCACGGTATCTGTGATATCCCCATCCCTGTCACTGCATCTGAACACAAGGGTCTCGGTTCCGAACCAGTCTTTCATGGGATATATCTCTACTTCAACGTAGACAAGGTCCTCCTTCAACTTCTGGTCTATTATCGTGTAGTTGAAAAGTATCACCAGGTTCTCCGGTTCGGTAAGCAGTTCGAACTGGACAGTATCATTGTTGGGTTCGAAGAAATGGTTTGAAAGGTTGATGGGTGGGAAAATCGGCATGTCCTCGTTGGTCTGGATCACCGACCATGTATCCATCGGATCGATCTGCGGTCTTGTCAGATATGACCAGACCACAAGATTCACATAATAAGATTTCTTCCCCACCGGTCTGTCATCGTTGGAAAGCAGAAGATATACTCTCAGTATCACCTTCTGATCCTCCGGCACATCGCTCTCAATGATGAAAGGGTCATCCGACCCCATCTGGTCAAGGATCGTCATGTTCTCGTCCAGGACCTGCAAATGGAAAGGCAGACCTGCCAGAAAACTGAGCTCTACCTCCAGGGCTCTGTATCCCGGGATCGTTATCTGCCAGTAGTCCACAAGGTCCCCTCTTGGATCGAGACTGTCCGCGATCTTCACATTGTCGGACAATCCGGTTCCCGGAGGCACGTTGTTCTTATCATGGAGTTCATTGTTATTGACATCGGTCTCCCCACCCAGATATATCCCGTAAGAACTGGTCTGACCCTTCGTTTCTGTGGTCACCTCTATGAAAAACCCCCCATCCCTTGGCACTATGAACTCCAGCTCGTCCAATGATCCATCGGATACGAGGTAGGCTATTTCAAGCATGTTCGGCTCATAGATCACTGCCTTTACCGCAGATCCCGAATCCTTTTGAAGTCCGATCCTGATCAGCTGGGTATTCCTCTGATCGTTCTCGTTATCTCCTTCAAGACCTAATAGAAGATAAAAATCCTGAGCATCCGTCGGGTCCAAAGATCCTTCCCAGGGTTCGACCCTCACGAATATATCATCCGCGGTCTCGAAGGAATCGTTATCAAAGGAATCCCTGGACGGTTCCGATGACCCGATCACACTTGCAATAACAGGGAGAAGAAGAATCGCAATGATCGTTGGAACAACAGGTCTGGCATTCAGCCGTGATATGATAATGGTATCGCCCCCAGCACAAGGTAATCCTTGTACTGATATTAAAAGGGTAATGAAAAAATAAAAAAAAGGGGCACCCCGAAAAAGGCGCCCCGATGTCAATAAACAGAAGTTTCACTGCAGAGGTTCTTCAGGCTCAGGTGGCTGAGGTGCTGCCGGTGCCACGGGCTGTGCAGGAGGCTGCGGAGGTGCTGCCTCGGGAGCAGGTGCTGCCGGTGCCACGGGCTGTGCAGGAGGCTGCGGAGGTGCTGCCTCGGGAACAGGTGCCACGGGCTGCTCGGGTATCGGCTGTTCCACGCCTTCCATCGGAGGCTGTTCCACGCCTTCCATCGGAGGCTGTTCCATACCTTCCATCGGAGGCTGTTCCATGCCTTCCATCGGAGGCTGTTCCATACCTTCCATAGGGGGTTGTTCCATACCTTCCATAGGGGGTTGTTCCATACCTTCTTCCACTGGCATTTCCTCGCTCTCTGCAGGCATCTCTATATCATCTCCGCCCTTCTTGCCCTTCTTCATCACAATAATAACTATTATGATGATCACAACAAGGAGAGCAATAACAATTATCACAATGAGACAGACAGAGGAACCGCTGCCCCCATCATCACCTTCCGTGACCTCGAACTCAACAGTTTCGCTCGTGATCTCGAACTCGCCGTCCGTGCACACGACCGTGAATATATATTTCCCGGGTTCGAGCGTATCCTTCGGTATGGTCACAGTCTCACCTGTCTCGGACCAGTCAGTATCCACATTGTTGGTCCAGGTGTAGGTCAACTCATCTTCCTCATCATCCGATGCTGCGCATGAGAGCGTTAGGGCCAAACCTTTTTGTACTTCGTAGTTAGCCAACCAATCGGTCATATCGCTAAGCTGTTCTATTGCACCACCTTCAAAGACAGGGGCTGCAGTTGCCTCGCCAAGGAAATCCCATGTTGGTGCTGTGTTCGGAATAACCGCAAGTGAGATGTTCACCTCGACATAACCGGATACCATCACAGTTCCATCGGTCATTTCAACAGTGATGTTGTGTATCCCGGCCTCGGAGAAGTTCACACTTATCGATGCTTCGGTTCCGATAACAGTGCTTCCGTCCTTCCATGTGTAGGTAAGATCATCGCCATCTATATCGCTTGCATAGGCCGTGAATGTCACGTTCTCTCCGGTCTTTGCCGCTTCTACATCGGCTTCGACAGAGTTCAGGACCGGGTCATCGTTGACGCTGGCGATCGTGATATACAGATAGACCCAATCATATCCTTCTCCATCAGATACGTTCAGGATAGCCCAGAAATCACCGGATGCATCCGCATCGGGAACAAGTGTGAAATTGTTCCAAACGGTCATATTCTGCTCGAAGGTGACCACTTCACAATCGGTTGTGATCTCGTATGTCAGGTTGTCCATATCCACATCACTTGCATCGACGGATATGAGAAGGTCAACCTCTTCATCAGTTGTGAGGTTTACAACTTCCCTGAACTCCCAGGCTATCGGAACATCGGTCTCATTGACCTCTGTGGTATAGTTCCAGATCTCAGCCTCGAGCTCATTTACGTATTCGATGACAGGATCATCATTTTCGGCTCCGACCGTGATGTTGAACACATTATAGTCGGATTCCGTGCCATCGGATGCTGTCACATTGACAAGGGCATATCCAAATAGATCAGCCCCAACGGTCAGGTTCCAAAGTATGTAACCACCCGTCGTTTCATCTGCAATGGCAAGTTCGACCCCATTGTATTCGATCACATTGGTGTAGGTCAATCCCTCAGGAGCAAAATATCCTGTCAGGTTCCAGATCAGGTATTCCTGATCCTCCATCAATGCTGGTGCTGTCCCGGAAACAAATCCAGGATATGCATTGACGGTGATCTGACCTGTCTCGACCACGTAGTTTGAGACATTGTTCACATCGGTAACATTGACTTCCCAATCGAAAACACCTGCTTCAGTTGCAGTGAATTCGTAGAACCAGACATCACCGACATATCCCATATCGTAAGTCGACGTTCCGATCGTCAGCTCATACGTCAGGTTTGCGAACCATGATGCGTTGAGTCCGATCCCGAGCGTATCGGCGAACGAGAAGTTGAAGACCGTTCCGACATATCCCACGCTATCATCAGTAGTTCCATAATCGTCCGTCACGGTGACTCCAATGGGGTCGGGTAAGACCTCATCCGCAATACAAAACCCAGCAAATGCCACCATGGTCAGTGCCATAACCAGAGTTAGCGCCACAGCTCTTTTTCCTACAATATTCATTATCATTCACCACCTATTTTCGTTCCTTAATTCACTTCTGTTATTGCCCAGAGTGAACTAGTCCCCTTTACGCTCACCCTACAGGTGAAAAATAATGTACGGTTATTTAATGGTTTCCAGTGTTTATATACTCAGTGTCGAAGTAATTTTGAATAATAAACACTTATTCTTGTATTTGGTGGGTGGACAAAAATGATCAAAAAGCTCTTTTCCAACCGATCCAGTGGTTTGAAATGAACGGCGATCTCACTAAATTCACGGACCTTTCGAGATTCATCTCTGATCCCGACCATTTCAAGTAAGATATCAGGATTTTTTCCTTTATATGCTCCTCCTGTTTGTTGTTCCTCTCTTACTGCTGTACTACCGTATCATTAAAATGGGCGGATATAAATAGGAGTATTCATTTCGCAGATTTAAAAAGGTTCCAGCTATTTGTCGCGGACATCCCGTGGCCATTCCCTGGACCCTCGGAACAGGCGTAGCCGGAATCACACAATTTCGGAGGTGCACAACATGAAAGATGAGATGCTCAGAAAGAGGACAAAGTTCGCAGCTGAGATCGGGGAAGAGGATTACAATACCGAACTGACCCTCTGCGGCTGGGTGCAGTATACAAGGAACCTTGGAAAAATGGCATTCATTCATCTCAGGGATAGATCTGGTATTGCCCAGGTCACTGCACTCTCCAAGACCATGGAAAAGGAGGTCTTTGACCTTATAGTGGGCGTTCCAAGGGAATCGGCGATCGCTGTCAGGGGAATCGTGAAGCAGTCCCATCAGGCAAAAGCGGGTTGGGAGATCATACCCTACAAAGTAGAGATCCTTGGTGAAGCAAAGACCCCTTTACCACTGGGCGTCGTTGACAAGGTCAATGCCGAACTTGAGACCCGCCTGGATAACAGGTTCATGGACCTCAGAAAACCGGAGAACCAGGCAATATTCAAGATCAGATCCACGATACTGGCTGCAACCAGAGAGGTCCTTCTGGAAGAGAGCTTCATCGAGATACACACTCCCAAGATCGTAGCAACTGCCACGGAAGGTGGGACAGCACTCTTCGAGATGAAATACTTCGACAAGAAAGCATACCTTAACCAGTCGCCTCAGCTCTTCAAGCAGACGATGATGGCGACCGGCCTCGACAGGGTCTTCGAGATAGGACCAGCCTTCAGGGCTGAGGAGCATGATACCAGACGACATCTGAACGAGTACACTTCCATCGATGTGGAAATGGCCTTCGCCGACCTTGAGGACAGCATTGAGATACTTGAAAAGGTGATCCAGAGGGTCTACTCAAAAGTTTTGAACAAGAATTTCATGGACCTTGAGGACCTCGAGCACAGTATTGTTTCTCCGGAGAGACCATTCCCGAGACTGACATACAAATGCGTGATAGAAAAGCTCCAAAAAGCTGGACTCAACATAGAGGATGAAAAAACCGGCAAGAAAAGGATTATAGAATGGGGAGACGACATACCACTTGAAGGTTTCAAGGAAATTGCAAAGGATCGTCCGTCACTCTATTTCGTTACCGAGTGGCCCATGTCACTGAAACCGTTCTACATCCATCCTCATCCTGACGATCCCGAGATATCCCTTGGTTTTGACCTCAACTTCGGTGAAAAAGAGCTGGTTTCCGGAGGACAGAGGGTCCATGAGCCGGAGATGCTGAAAGAACTGCTGGCAAAGAAGGGACTGGATCTGAGCGAATTCGGTTTCTACACCAAGGCATTTGATTATGGAATGCCGCCTCACGCAGGTTGGGGTCTTGGTGTGGATAGATTAACAATGATAATTACAAATGCTTCCAATGTCAGGGAAACCGTTCTCTTCCCGAGGGATCGACACAGGCTAATTCCGTGATCCGGATCATGAATTACCTTTCAAGGCGTGTTCTAACCCAAATGGCCGAGAGCCATTTTTTTCCCAAGGACTTTAGTTGCACTTCACACATGTTCCAGGGAACGGGGTCGTTGACCTATTTTAGATTTATCTCGTCAGGATCGAACCAGATCATGTTGTATCGTTCCTCAAGTGTGTGAAAATATCGATCATTACCACTTATTGGCTTTTATTTTTTATCCTATAGGAATTTTAATACATCCAGTCGTTCGACCCTTTAAATAGGGAGTAATGGAAAAAAAGGTTAAACCCGGTCTTGAAAGTTCAAGGTTCGATGCTTTTGATCGGACCTTGATTTTATAAAAAAAAAAGGGGAGCCGGAAAGGCTCCCCAGTATCCAACCACTTCAAGTTTACTTCACTCGAACTTATTTCCACCCTTTAGAAGAAGTGCGACACCAACA
>JAYEPK010000502.1:0-1968 GCA_034723935.1 Thermoplasmatota archaeon | reverse complement strand
TATATAGGCTTTGTAGGTATTCTCTCTTTTTGGTATTATGAGATGTGCAAGGTCACAGTTCAGATGTACAATTCCAGAGCATCATTTCAGTTTTTCCAATCTTGTTATATAATGTTTCGTATTGAAATTTTTTTCATTGTTTCGAGCCTTGTAGATCTCCTCAATGAGTATCCTTCCGATCTTGTGAATGGTCTCGTGTCTGTCATAACCAAGTTCCATCAATCTGTTCAGGGTTTCTTTCACTTCCTCTGGCTCATTATTCTCTATCTGTTCTTCGATACCAGTGTGAATGGCATCATGAAGTATGGGGTTATATTCGATCTCTTCTTCTTTATTATTGATAGAACCACCTCTCTGATCATTCATTTTCTTGTTCTATGCTCTCCAGCCCATTGGTAATATCACTTTCAGCTTTTTACTTTTCTCTTCACATCTCAGGATGATCCACACATTGTCCTTTCCGGGAAGGAAGATGCCTTTTTTCACCAATGAATGGATCCTGAACATAAAAATGATCTACGCTCCGAAGGATGTGTGAACATCATGTCCCCATATCACGCAGGTAGGGCGCTCTTTGGGTCGGAATACATCTGTTCTATAAGATGTTCGTACCTCTCCATGATCACCCTTCTCTTGTTCTTCAGGGTCGGGGTTATCTCACCTGCAGCCTGGGAGAACTCCTCGGTAAGGAGGGTGAACTTCTTTATCTTCTCGAAATTGGCAAGTTCCTTCTGAACGGCTTCGATCCGTTCATTGTAGAAATCGATGATCTCCTGTTTCTTCAGGAGCATATCCCTGGAAGTGAACGCTATTTTCTTCTCCCTGGCATACTCTTCCAGCGCTTCGAAGTAGGGAACGACCAGAGCGGACAGGTAACTTCGGTTGTTGCCTATGGCAAGTATCTGCTCTATGTAATGGTCCTTGCCCACAACAAGTTCCACTCTCTGTCTGGCAATGTTCTTCCCTGTTGACGTTATGATAAGGTCCTTGATCCTGTCGGTGATCCTCAGGAACCCGCTCTCGTCGAAGTCCCCAACATCGCCGGTCCTGAACCACCCATCAATGAAAGCTTCTTCTGTGAGATCAGGTCTATTGTAGTATCCCTTCATCACGTTCGGACCCTTTACCTGGATCTCGCTTTCCTCTCCCAGCCTCACCTCGACGAGGGGAGCTGTCTTTCCGACGGTCCCGAAGCGGATGTCCGTGGGCCTGTTCATGGAGATTATCGGTGATGTCTCGGTCAGTCCGTATCCCTCGCAGATGAGAACTCCCGCGGAAAGGAAGAACTCCCCGATCTCTTTCAGCAGAGGAGCACCACCGGAGGCAAAGAACTTCTTGTCCCCTCCTACAATGTCCCTGATCTTGCGAAGGACCAGCTTGTCGGCGATCCGGTATCTCATGGAAAGGAGGGCACCTGGTGTCCTTCCTTCGGTCTTCAAGGTGTTGTATCTCTTTCCCGTTCGCATCGACCAGCTGAACATGGCTTTTTTCAATGGAGAGGCCGATCTCAGCTTCTCGTTGACAGTTGAATAGATCTTCTCGAAGAGCCTCGGGACCGAGACCATGACGGTCGGTCTTACCTCCTCCATGTATTCCCTTACAAGCTTGGGATCGCCCATGTAATGGTTTACAGCACCGGAATAGAAAACAAAGTAGGACCATGCTCTCTCGAAAACATGTGAAAGAGGCAGAAAACAGAGGGACCTGTCCTCGGGTCTCACATCGAAATTGGATCGAATAGTATCCACCTGATGGAAGAAGTTGGAATGGTC
This sequence comes from Thermoplasmatota archaeon, assembly GCA_034723935.1. Classification (GTDB taxonomy): domain Archaea; phylum Thermoplasmatota; class Penumbrarchaeia; order Penumbrarchaeales; family Penumbrarchaeaceae; genus JAYEPK01. Next base: position 196 of record JAYEPK010000502.1, on the reverse strand, counting down.
CAGCATCACTCCCTTCGGCTCCCCTGTCGTTCCGGATGTGTAGATTATTGTTGCAAGATCATCGGATCTCAGGTCCTGCATATCTTTTACAATGGTTTCGGAGATGTTCTCTTCATCCTTCCAATCCATAAGTTCGTCGAAGTGGATGCATCCCGGAAGGTCATGTTCCGTGAAAGATATGACAATAAGGCCCAGC
>JAYEPK010000501.1:0-8809 GCA_034723935.1 Thermoplasmatota archaeon | reverse complement strand
TGAAGACCAGTTGACCTGTAATATTGACCTCTTCTCCATCATCTCCTTCGATCTTTCCAAGTAGAAGCAGGTAACCGGTCAGTTCATTTTCCTGGATATTATCAAAGATATCATTTACAGCACTTTCTCCGCCGGTCTGCTCGAGCTCAAGGGTCCCCTTTGGTAGTATCATTGAATTCCCCCATACACTTTGAAGGTGTTATGGATGTTTCTTTACCGATGCATGAAAGCAGACATCTGAAATAAATATACCCACTAGGAGAAGGGTCTACCCCGGGTTATCTCCAGATTCTCGGTCAATGAGAGTTCTATTCTGCCATCTGCGATGGAGGTGACATAGATCTGACATCTTATCCGGTCCCCTAGTTTGAAGACCGTTACCATTTCTTCATTTTTGATGCCGAACGATCGATCGGAAGGATCCTCCGATGGATCGAAGAGAACCCTTGTTTCATTCTCATCGACAAAAAGATGCCTGTCCGCCAGATGTCTTATGGACAATCGTCCTTCTGTCACACCATCATCAAGCTGGACATACAGGGAAGAGGGTGTGATGGAAACAATGAGCCCTCCATGTGTCCCGTCCCTCAAGGTCGGATCCATTTCCATCCTTGTTGCGAGGGCCACGTCTATCATTTCCCTTTCCCACCTTTCCGCGGCATCGCTCATGTCGTTCACTGTTTCCAGGATGTTCTCTATTTCCTCTTCCGAGTGGGCATTCCATGAAGTCCCATGGTATCTTCCTTCCTGCGAGAGCTGGTATTTCACTGCCCTGTGTGTGATGATATCCGGATATCTCCTTATGGGGGATGTGAAGTGGCAGTAGCTCATGGAATTCAGTCCGAAATGGCCTATGTTATCAGCGGAGTAAAAGGCCCTCGGCATGGTTCTCAGTATGCGCAGGTTCAGGAGATCCTTGACATCTGTCTTTTGAAGGTTTCCTATTGAAGATATAACCTTGTTGAAGGCTTTCACTGCTTTCCTCATTTCATCTTGATCTGGCTTTCTTGAATCCTCGGGTGTTTCGTCCATGTTCTCTTCTGGTCCGGAAAGGGCTCCCAGGTTCAGTTTTCCCCCCTTCAGAAGTGATTCCATGAGGGCATCCTCTGAGGATGCTCCGGGGCTGCTTCCGGTCTTCGATCCGCGCACCCATTCATCATCTATCCTTATGTCAAGTTCCAGGGCCTCGGCGGATGAGTTGAACCTCTCGAGGGAGGTGCGGTCCGGTAGTGGGTGCACGCGAAAGGCATTTGGAAGCTTCCTTTCCTCAAGGAACAGGGAAGCGCATTCATTGGTCTTGACCATAAGTGTCTCTATCAAACTGGTGGACTTCGTGGGTCTTTTGATGGATATGTCGAGCTCATCCTCCTTCGTGAACCGTATCTTTCTTTGAGAAGTCTCCAGGTGAAGCCTGCCATCTTTTTCCTTCAGTCTCTCGGTGAGCTCACAAAGTGTTCTGAAAGGTTCCCTTCCTTCCTTGATCCATCCATCCACTGTTTCGTAATCAAGATTCCCATCAACCATGATCATAGATGGTATGTGCTCCCATTCAACAAGTTCAAGATCGTCCCTGTCGAATACCATCCTTGTGGTGAGCGCCAGTCTCTTCACACCCTCTTTCAATGAGCAGAGTTCCTCCGAGAGCGCAGGTGGGAGCATGGGGAGGACGCCTGTTGGTAGATAAACAGATGTCCCTCTGAACTTTGCTTCGGAATCTATCAGGTCTCCAGCCCTCACATAGTGGGAAACATCTGCAATATGGACAAAGACCGTTATTCTTTTCTTTTCAACCCGGATCGAGACCGCGTCATCGAAGTCCCTGGCATCGATGGGGTCTATTGTGTAGGTTTCCAGTTCTGTGAGGTCCGTGCGCCCCTCCTCATCCCGGGGGAGCACCCTGTCAGGAAGTCGAGATGCTTCGCTTTTTATATGGTCGGGGAAGGATGCTCTGAACTTCTGGGCTCCAGAGCTTATCTTGAATTTGACGACCAGCTCAGATGCTTCCTTTTTATCGATTTTTGACATTTTCAGGAGTAGCGTGACCAGGTTAGATGCCAGGTCACCTTTTCGTGTCCTTGTGAGGTCCAGGGCAAAGTACTCGACGAACCTTTCAAGGTCGAACTTCTCCATTCTGGTTATATGCGTTCCCGCCAGACCAAATGATTCGGCAGGGTCTGAAAGGTCTCTTGGCCATTTACCGTTCTCGAGATAGTACCTCGACCAGTTCAGTATTCTCTCCATCTCTTTTCTTTTATCACCATCGAGAGGTACTTTCAAAATGTCCTTTTCCCTGAGCTTCTGTATTCTTCTGTTTTTCATGATACTCTCATCAAGTATATCCTCCCATTCAACGAAGACCGACCTGAGCGATCCAAGATCGTGTATATGTGCGGATGCGGAACTCATCGCATCCTTGGTATAGGGTACGTATTGCGATCCCCCATTGATATGTACTCTGTCAAAGAACGGTTCACACCTGTCATTGCATTCCGAAAGGACGCGCCCGACCGCCCTTATCTGGTTTGGGTCCAGATAGCTGGGCTTGTAATGGATATGTCCGATCTCTTCCGGTGTGAAACGGATATCCATCGTTCCAGGGGTATTATTTTCATACGGTTGTCCTTTTTGACCCTTTCCTGATGAGATGGACCTGATGACCGACCCCCATAGTTCCGATGGAGATAGATGGTCGATGATGTTCTGAGGGTCCAGTTTGAGAATGTTCACGTTCTTTTCCAGCTTGACCGCTTTTCGTAGGACCTCGGTCATCGCGTTCTTGTCCTTTTTGGATCCCTTGTATGTCTGTCCAATGCCCTCTTTCACGCTCTTCCATTTGACACTCATCACCCCTCCAAGCGTGAATATCACGGCAAGGTGGTCCTTCCCTCTCTTGATTCTATCAAGAAGTATCCCTATGTTCAATGGTGGTTCAAGTCCCCCACTTCCTTCCTTCAAACGGACAAGCTCCCTGATCTCCATCCGTATCACTCCTTTTCCACGAGAATGTGTGAGCGGATAAAAACCTACTGCATATCTGATCTATCCAATTTTTACCGATCTATTGAGCTTGAGTGTCCTGACCAGCAAGCAAAGGGGTTCCGTCAGAGGTTGCCTGTGGTTGTGGTGCTGCCCGTACCCCTTCCAGAGGGGCAGCAGGCGTTACCTGCGTCTGGGGTAGTGTCACTTCAGGGGGTGGTGCTGCCGGTTCAGGGGTATCCTGTTGTGTTGTTTCTCCCTCACTTTTCTCGTTGTTCCCGTAAAGGTCGTCATATGTCGAGGTCTTGCGCTCATCATGGTCATGTGCATGTGCTTCATCGGTGGTCAGATTGACATCGGTAAATTCACTGGCATTTTCCCTTCTTTCCCTGATAAGCCTTTTTTCACGCTGTTGCTCGGATTCCTCGAGTTCCACCGCAACCGCCCCCTCCTCTTCCTTCCTCTTTCTTGCCGACATGATCACTGCAGCGGCAATACCGATCACAAGCAGTATAACTATCACCAGCGCAAGGACAATGAGGAGTGGGCTTATACCTTCCTCATTTTCATTCGATGGGAGGAATATCATGACTATCGCCGAGCGGGATGGGGCACTCTCGTTGACCTCATTGTAAGCTTTTACAGAATAGTAATATTCGATACCCTTCTCTGCTGTTGTATCCGTGTAGTTATGGACGTTCCCCACTCTGTCGATCTCGACCAGGTCCAGGTCAGATGATCCTCTTAGTATCGAATAACCCAGGATGGGCCTTCCACCGTTCGCCAATGGAGGGTGCCATGTGACCATTACCATCCCATCCACCACATCAGCTGCAGTGTTCTTGGGAACAGTAGGTGGTCCCAGCGGGAATATTTCGATCTCGCCGGTCACCTCTCCTTCCAGCTCCTCGTTCACTGCCATTATGCCGTAGAAATATCTGGCACCGTTGTCCACTTTGTCATCCAAGTATGTTGTGGTATTGCCGTTGACGGTATGTATGGAGGTCATCTCATCAGGTGAAGGCCCTCTGTAGATCTTGTACTGGATGATATCACGCCCTCCTGAATCCTGAGGTGGATCCCATGTCAATGCGACCTTTTTATTCCTGCCGACGACCTCGAGGTTCTGTACGTCTGCCGGGGTTGTGAAAGGTATTCCAAAGATCACGCTGCTCATAGGTCCGGTTCCGATCCTTGATATGCTCTGGATCTGATAGTAATAGATCTGACCCACCTCAACTTCCAGATCGATGTATGTGGGCTCGCTGCCCGGCTGGACAATGAAGAGTTCCAGCTCCTCTTCTTCCAGACCCCTGTAGATAAGGTATTCCTTCACCGGATAATCAACCATCATCTGGGGTTTTGTCCAAAGAAGACTTATCTTGCCGTTGCCCTCGATCAACCTGAAATTGGCAGGGGGGTTCGGCAGTTCGTCTGGTTTTATCGAAACGGTCTCCGAGGAGTTTCCAATGCCAATCTCGTTGTAGGCCCTGACCTGATAATAGTAGGTGAGCTCGTTCGTCAGGTTGGTATCCGTATACTCGAGGACATTGCCCACATCTCCAATTAGTTTCATCTCGCTACCTTTTGTGGTACGATATAGATAGTATCCCAGGACCACCTTCCCCCCATCATCATCTGTAGGCCGCCATGTAAGGTGGGCAGCCCTGTCCCTTGGCTCCACTGTCAGGTTCAGTGGACCATCCGGGGCCCCGAAAGGTGTGATCTCAATGACCTCGGTCATTTCTCCCACCCCTTCAGAGTTCACTGCAGATACCGCATAGCGGTAGATATCGCCGCAGGTGATGTTATTGTCATGGAATTTCTCTTCCTCAACGATCCCGGAGTAGTTGTATAGTTCCCCCCCTGGTGTGCCTCTGAAGATAATGTAACCTGTAACGCTTGTACCTCCATCATCCTCCGGGTATGTCCAGTTCAGCTGTGCCGTCCTGTTGGTCCCTGTGCCGGTCAGATTGCCCGGGGGGCTTGGTATGCCCTTGGGAGTGATCCGGATCTCGTCGGATTTGTACCCATCGAGTCTCTCATTGAAGGCAAAGACCCTGTAGCTGTAAGGCACACCGTTCTTCACATCAGTGTCTGTGAAACTGGTGACATTGGTGATGTTGATCCTTGTATCCAGTGCGGATGATGAAATACCCTTGACCAGGGAATAGCCAATAACAGGGCTCCCCCCATCATTCTCCGGAGGTTCCCATGTGAAGAAGACCTGGTTGGAGCTGTAATTTGTTGAAACGTTCAAAGGCTCTGTCGGCCTTCCCACAGGTTTCGCTTCGAACGGGTTCGTCAGCTCCCCGACCCCCTCTTCCAGATTAATGGCTGCCACGGCATAGTAGTAGGTCATCCCGTTGATCACATCAGTATCCCTGTAGGTTTTTACGAACGGTCCCAGGTTCTTGTAGGCCTCGACCCCGAACTCGGGGGTCCGGTTCCTGTAGATATTGAATCCGTTCCGCTTACCGCCGAAATCATCAGGATCGTCCCATGTCAACAGGACCTGCTTATTTCCCGGGACAGCAGATAAATTGTTGGGAGCGGTTGGTAGGGAACGGGTAGGCTGGCTGGTGGCGACATCCACGGGTGCAGGACCCGTGAAGATCATTGTCATGACCATCGATATTATCAAAAGATAGACCCAGATACTGCGCATTTGAACACCTCTATCAACAGGACAGGAACGAACAGCAACCCTCATGGTGCTGATCGAAGGGATATGGACAATCAATATGTAAAAACTTAAACCTTTCTGATAGACCAGTATCTTCGGAACGTGGAATTACAAGGGAAGAGAAGAGGTTTGGACTGAACAGTTCCAGGATTCTCTTGATGGCTGAAGATGGTTAAGTGTCGAGACAGTTTTCAACACAGAGCGATCGCTATTTAAAAACCAATGATGAAAAGGTTAGAAAAAGCGCCGCCCAGGTTCTTATGGGTATTACACGTCTGTGCTTGAGGATCATGCCTCGCTTTTTACACCAGCCTGGGCAGCTGAGGTATTATAGTTCGTATGTTACCATCTCATTAGGTGATTAATAAAGAGTGTGTTCTGATTATCTGGATTGATATACCGATCACTTTGAGGGACGAGCACGATCCATCAGAAGAACCTCGGAGCAATTCCGGGAAATCATAAAATAATATTCACCCACTGTGTATGCCTGGTGAGGGGATGAAAAAGGTTCGTAGTTCTACAGGATATCTGACAGTTATCGTAGCTTGTTTGATGTTTATGACCGTTCCAGCCGCAAGGAGTGCAGAGGATGAAGGGGGCTTAGAGATATGGGCAGGTCCAGATCTCGAGGTAGCGGATATCTGGCATCTTGGTAACTGGGAGGTCGGATGTACCATCGTTAACAATGGTGAACCATATATCGGTGAGATAATCGTCAATCTGACACTGCCGGAAATGGGGGAGCAATCCTATATTCTTGACTGGACCGGAGAAGGTTCCCATCAGAACGTGACCTTCGAAGCCGGGTTCCAGTATGAGAATGGGCAATTGGAGATATCAGCATCTGTCGAACTCGAAGATGGGGTTGATGCAAATACTTCGGATAACGAAAGGACAGAAACGTGGAATATTGAAAGCAAGGATCTATCGGTGGAAAGTATCGCCCTCCATCCCCATTTATTCGATCTATCCGTCAATGTACACAATCTGGGTTTTGCCCACATATCCCATTCCTTTCACATTGCACTCTACATCGATGATATGTTCGAACATGAGATCAAGCATGATGGGGGAGTTCACCGGTTATCCGTTCTATCCATCCCCATGAACTGGACTTGGGATGGTCTGACCCCTGTCAAGATCTCGGTCCGGGTAGATTCCTGGGATGAGATCCTGGAGCTAAATGAGACAAACAATCACTATCTTGACGTCTGGTACAGGAATACGCGTCTTTTTTTCACTCAAGACCTGAACGTGACCCATATCGGGATCAACAATGCAACCGTCAATTGGAGCACATCCCTCCCTGTGACCTGGCATCTACAATGGGGGCCAGGAAACGGAATGATGAGAAGGACCATTGACTTCCCATCGGCAAACAATGGAACTTTCGAATTCACCTCTCTTTCGGACTCCACCTTCTATTACTTTCAATTCTACGGGAGGGATAACACAGGCAGAAGCATATTTGATTGGGGGGGGTTTATTACTGAACAGGCTGTAGTTGCCGACCCTCCAACCGGATCGCTTCCTGGAGGAGATGTCATGACCTACTCGCCAAGTTTCGACCTGCCTGTCAATGTTTTCGATGACAAGGGGATCAATAGCATCGATATCTATGTGGATGACGAGTTCATTGGAAGCTATCAGGCGCTCGGTGCAATGTCATTGAATGGGATACCTTTCGATCTCGGCCCATACCGATCAGGCAACCACAACATTACCCTGGTTATTACGGATGTCGAAGGGAACAAGAGGATCATTGGAGGGGGGCTAGTATGGGAAATGCTTCAGGAAATGGATTATCCACTGTTGGAGGTCCAGACCCTCCCGAGACCGTATCACTCTAAGACCTCCTTGTTGAAGGTGAATGTGGAAGATCCTGGTGGTATCCAGAACGTAACCTGGTATGTCGACGGAGTTCCTGTGTTCGTTGACGAACCGGATGGTGATCATGCCACATACAGCTCGAACTTCTGGTGGAATACTGCTTCTGTCTCCAACGGTGCCCATACAGTCACGGTCGAGGTTTATCCGTCTTCAAATCTTGCAAGGTCCTCGAACATGGATGTGGTCGTCAACAATGGGATGGATGTTGAAAGCTCGGACATCGAGATCATCAGGGCTCCGTTAACATCCAATGGAACTACGGTGACCGTGGGCTTTGATATATTCAATACCGGATCGGAAACTGTTGAAAACCTGATCGTTGAGGATCGGATCAGGGGTTTTATTCCGATCTCGGGTTTTGAAGATGCATTTTCAATGGATGAGGATGGGACGATATGGGTCATAAGGGTGAACGCAGGTTTGATCCCTTCAGGAGAAAGCATCCGTGTGACCTACGAGGTCGTACCGATCCTTACCAGGATCCCGATCTGGAGCATAGGTCTGCCTATGGGCACTCCCGGGAATATGATGAGGATGACCACAACCAAATTGATCTGGAACGAGCAGGGGAGCGATCAAGAACTGCGATCCTACGAATTACTGTCCGGGGGGCATTTCAACGACGGCTCTGCGATCCAGGAGGGGACCTGGAACGTTATAAAAAGGTCGAACTATGTCATGCTTACGAATCCTGAAAGGCTCTTCGACAGGATGGTTGTGAGGGAGAATGTAGATGAGTTGCTGGTCAAGGCTGGGCAGTTATCGAATCTCAAGACCGGCGTTATGGTATTTGTCCATGAAATAGATGAGGTCCCATATACTGAAGAATTCGTACTGACACAATTAATAGCGTTGCATGGTTACCTCCATCCGCAATATCCCGAGATGGGGTATCTTGCTATCCTCGGAGAGATGGATATCATTCCAGCATGGGACTATGATTCGGGTGACATCCCGGCCAGCGACCATGGATATTCGAACCTCAAGGGCGGCGATGAACCCGAGGTGATCGTCGGGAGGTTCATAGGGGATTCAGTTGAAGAGATATTGCCGCAGCTGGATACTTCAATCGGTGTAATGACCGGTGAACTGTTGAACGATCCAACCGGGTCTGCCCTTCTCACTTCTGGAGGATGGAACGGTATGATGGAATATTATCCGAATACCGAGGACCTCAGAAACCATATTGAACCCCTCATGGATGATGTTACAACGGTCCATATCAGCGATGTGATCGACCTCAATAAGATGGAA
>JAYEPK010000500.1:0-1969 GCA_034723935.1 Thermoplasmatota archaeon | reverse complement strand
GGGAACCGAGGTGGAGATCCTGAGAAAGGCTCCTCTGGGTGATCCGATAGAGTTCCGACTCAGAGGATACAACCTTTCATTGAGAAAAACTGAAGCAGAGCTTATCGAGGTAACATTGATATGATGAGGTGGTTGCAAGATGAAAGGAGATATTATCAAGATCGCACTGGCCGGCAATCCAAATGTGGGAAAGACCACTCTTTTCAATTCAATGACCGGGGCAAGGCAACATGTGGGAAACTGGCCTGGAGTCACGGTGGAGAAAAAGGTTGGGAAAAAGAAATGGAAGGGGAACACCATCCAGGTGATCGACCTTCCAGGTACATATTCACTAACGGCATATTCTCCTGACGAGAAGATAGTCACGGATTTCCTTGTCAATGATAGGCCGGATGTCGTTATCCATATTGTCGATGCGACCAATCTTGAAAGGAACCTCTTCCTGACATCCCAGTTAATGGATCTGGGTGTCAATGTCATTGTTTCCCTCAACATGTGTGACCTTGCAGAAGAAAAGGGTGATAAGATCGACATCGATGCCCTCGGTAGAATGATCGGTGCGCCTGTCATCAGAACAGTTGCGAACAAGGGATCTGGAATAGACGAGTTGCTGAATGCTTCGGTCGAAATTGCACGAAGTGGAACGAGACAGACTCCTTTCGCCACCCTGGGAAAAAACGAGGAAAGAATGATCCGGGAGCTATCCTCCATCATCTCCTCGGACAGAGAGTTGATAATGGGCGCCTCTCCGAGATGGATGGCATTGAAGGTATTGGAGGGTGATGAGGATGCACTTGAGAAAGTGATGGAGAGCAAGGTAGAACCCAAGGTAAGGGATATGATCGAAGGTTTCGATCATGAAGACTTCGAGATGGATACGACCGATAAAAGGTATGAGGCTATCGGGAAGATGGTCAAAAAGGCCGTCGTTCCAGGTCCGAAGAAGTTGACGAGGACCGAGATGATAGACACGGTCCTGACCAACAAGTATCTGGGGATCCCGATATTCCTTGCGATCATGTGGGGAGTTTTCGAGATCACCTTCACATTCGCCGCTCCATTCATGGACCTGATAGACCTGGCTGCGGGATGGAGTGCGGAAGCCGTAGTAGAAAATATTTCACCTGACTGGCTTGGATCACTTCTCGGTGACGGGATCATAGGTGGTGTTGGGGCCGTAGTGATCTTTGTACCAAATATATTCATACTTTTCTTCATGATCTCTCTACTGGAGAGCAGTGGTTACATGGCCAGGGCCGCCTTCATAATGGACAAGTTGATGTACAAGATCGGATTGAGCGGTAAGTCTTTTATTCCCATGTTAATGGGATTTGGATGCAACGTTCCGGCGATAATGGCTACCAGGTCTATAAAGGATGAAAAGGACAGGTTGATAACAATTCTCATAAATCCGTTCATCTCATGTGGTGCGCGACTTCCCGTCTATATCCTCTTTGCCGGGATATACTTTGGAAGGGGGGCTTCGAACGTAATCTTCATCCTCTATTTTCTGGGGATAGCAGTGGCCATTCTCTCGGCAAAGCTATTCAGATCGACCATCCTCAAAGGAAAACCCGCACCGTTCATAATGGAACTTCCGCCTTACAGGGCTCCGACCTTGAAAGGTTCCCTGATCTACATGTGGGAAAAGGGATCGATGTATCTCAAGAAAGCAGGGACCGTGATCCTTGTTGGTGTTGTATTCATCTGGATCATTGCCAGTTTCACACCCGGTCTATCAATGGCCGAGGAATTTGGAAGCGAGGAAACGATCGCAGGAGAATTGGGAAAATTCATCCAACCGATATTCGAACCACTGGGTTTCGACTGGAAGATCGCTGTTGCACTTATATTCGGTTTCATTGCCAAGGAGATCGTGGTAGGCGGTCTGGGAGTCCTCTATGGTGCGGGAGAGGATGAGGAAGCTTTAACGGATCGTATCAAGGCAGACTCGGGTATGAACTCCCTG
>JAYEPK010000499.1:0-8811 GCA_034723935.1 Thermoplasmatota archaeon | reverse complement strand
TACAGAGAGATCAACTGGGATGTCGTGAATGTCAAGGGGATATTCGATGGACGCCGTACGGTGGACCCATCCAGGATGAAGAACCTTAAATACTGGTCCATGGGTAGACCGATCGCGAAGTGATAGCGAGGGGAAGGAATGGACCTGAAGAAGCGTTTGAAGGACGCCCTTTACATAGGTCTCGGTCTGTTCCTCATTGGAATATTGATGCTGAGAGCGGATGTGACCGATACACTGGATGTGATGTCCGGTATGGACCTCCGTCTGCTATTTTTGGTCCTTGGTCTCTATTTTCTGAACACATTTTGCAAGGTCATTAGATGGTTCGGATTGCTCAAAGGTATGGGGGCAGAGAGGATAGGACCGATATTGCTGCCGATATTCCTTTCATCACTGGCCCTGAACAATTCCACACCAGGCAAGATCGGTGGAGAGCCGGTAAGGGCGTATATGCTAAAGGAACACACGGGGAACCGGGGAACACTTGGTCTGGCTTCGATATTCGCCGAGAAATCACTTGATATACTGGCGATCCTGGCCCTTGCGGTAAGCGGTATTATATTCCTTGTTATCACACTGGGCTTTGATGATGTGAAGGGATTGGTCTATGCGACAGCTGTCGGAGGTGTTGTAATGGTCCTTCTGATCTTCATCATGATGAACAGGAGGTCCCACGGTATAATGATAAGATGGGTCCACAGAACTGCCCTTATTCTGACAAAGGGCCGCAAGGATGGAAGGATCCACAGGATCGCCGGGAAGATCGAGGAAAGATCGAACATGTTCAACGATTCGCTGGCGAACATCAGAAAGCACAAGATAACGGGGGCAGGTATCCTGATCATGACATCTGCGATCTGGTTGAACGAGTCCTTGAGGTTCTTCATCATACTCAATGCACTGCCCGGCAACATCGATATTTCTTTCCAGGCATCGATAGCTGCAGTGTCCCTGGCGAACATCTTGGGTTTCATCCTTCCAATGGGATCGGGCAACATTCTTGGCGGGGCCTCGGTGATCGAGATGCTCACAGGTGACGGTACAAGTGCAACTGCTGCATCCATTACACAGGTGATAACCTCACTCTGGATATCCATTCCGATAGGTGTCATCTCGCTGTATTATCTCAAGAGGAGATCAAGAAGATGAGATCATATCATCTGCTTCTGCTGATGGTCATTCTGATCGCAGGTTCTTTTCTCAGGATATCCGGATCGGCGGACAGCGACCTGGTAATTGACGAGGCCACAAAGGTCGATGCGGTGGAAGACTACAGAGACGGAAAGTTCTGGGTCAATCTGGAACATCCTCCACTTGAAAAATATCTGATCCTCTCTTCCATCTCCGTTTTCGGTGTTCATGACTGGTCCGTCAAACTTCCGAATGTGATCATGGGCTGTCTAACCCCTCTGTTGATATTCATATTTGTCTCGAGGATCGGAAAAGGTGTATGGCCAGGGCTTGTAGGTGCCGCGATCTCATCCCTCTCTCCCGTAATGATCGGGTATTCTCTGATAGCAAAGGAAGATACTCTTCTGAACTTCCTATCTCTGATCGTCGTGCTGCTCTTGGTCAAGGTTGCAGATATTGGGATCCCTTCCTGTGAGAGGGGCCCGGAGGAGCAGGGTGTTGGTAATGTGATCGGATCTGACCCTGTTGGCAAGAGAGGTGTGATACATTTCATCGTACATCGGTTGGATCCCAGACCATTGAACCGTACGGAGATCGCACTGGGTCTTTTGGTCGGGTTTTCTCTCGCATCCAAGTACACTATGCTATTCCTTCTGTTCGCATGGTCGATCTTCCTTTTCATATCGAGAAGGAATTTCCTGAAAGAGAAGGGGCCAAGGATAATGACAGTGGCCGTTATTGTGTTCGCCACTTTATCCTGGTATTATCTGAATCCCTACTGGCTGATGCTTGGAATATTCCACTGGATGGTTGAATCGGTAGGGGGCCATCTCACCTTCTTCATGGGCGCTTCATATCAATATCCTCCACCCTGGTTCTATCCTGTTGTCTTCCTTGGAAGGATACACCCATTGGTGCTTTTCTCATCCGTTGGGTTGATACTTATTTCCCTCATTGGTCTTGTCAGATCGATGCGAAGAATGTCCAGAACATCCCCGGAAAGGAACCGGAAGAGCGGATCGATCCTGGAAAAGATGAAAGGTGGAATGGAGCAGGACTCCGGCCTATGGTTTTTGATGTTCTGGGCGATGGTCATCTTCCTGATAATGACAGTGCTCCCATTCAAAGGTGTGAGATATATCCAGTGGATCATTGTTCCTCTAATTGCCCTCTCTGCTGTAAGTATCTGGAGGGTGGTCTCGTCAATGAAGGGTCGGATAAAAGGCCCACTGGCATTACTTGTAGTAATACTTCTCATGTCCGGTTCGGTGGTCTTCGCGCATCCGTATTATACCGAGTGGTCGTATGTATTCGACGAGGATTCGGGTGTGAGGGATTACAACGGACAGGGACACAAGGAAGCTTTGAGATGGATCGAGGGATCGGGTGAGGGAGGACAGGTAAGCATGAGATGGACCGAACTGGGTGAGTATTATTATCAAAATGTAACAGGCCCTGTGAGTTCCATGGATGAGGTCATCGAAGGCAATGTGTCCTACATCCTGATCTACATCTACGACCTCCAGAGAGCGGTGCATGAGAATATGACCGATATTGCCAATTCTCGAAACTGTGAACTGGTCCATGAGGTCGTTCACCATTCGGTCACGGTGATATGGATATACCGGGTCGATCCCTTTATTGCTCCGTGAGAGGTCCGTTCCTTGTTGGACAAGGAAAAGATGTAAGTTATGATAACTCTCTGGAAAATATTCATTTACCTGTTTCTGTTTTGGATATCAGTCCCTGCAGTATGGAGGTATGTTCCCTGAAACCGGATGTCACCATGGTTCTTCTGATATTCAATGAAAAGGAGAATATCGTTCCACTGGTAGAGGACATTCTGAAGGTTTACAGGGAGAACAACATTGCCGGAGAGGTCCTGCTTGGCGATGATGGGTCATATGACGGTTCATCCGGGATATGTGACAGCATCGTTGAAAAATACAGGGATGTAAGAGTGTTCCATCACAGGGCAGATCCAGAAAGCGGTCATCCGATCGATAACTGGAACAGAGCGTGGACGATCCTGCATGGTTTTCAGAAGGCAGAAGGTGAGATCGTAATCATAATGGACGGAGATAGACAGTACGATCCGGGGGAGATACCGCAGTTCATCGAAAAGATGAACGAAGGATGGGATGTGGTATCCGGCTGGAGATACAAGAGGGCTGACAACTTCTGGAGAAGGTTCCAATCAAGGGTTTACAACAAGCTGTTCATTTCCGGTATTTTCGGTATGGATATCAAAGACCAGAATTCCGGGTTCAAAGCCTTCAGAAGGGAACTTGCCATCAGGACACCGTTCGATCCGAGAGGATACAAGGGAATTCATCGCTTCATCCTGCCGATCTTTCAGATCACCGGTGCGACCATGACCGAGATACAGATAGAACACTATGATCGGCCGGCGGGGAGCTCGTACATCAAGACCTCAACGGTCCCGTTCATTTTTCTGTCAGATCTTCTTTTCAGGTTCCTTCCACGCTTTGGATCGGAGCTGAGAAAGATCAAGGTTCTGAAGAAGGAGTTGAAGAGGATGCCCGGTCCCGGGGACAAGAAAAGGATCCTCGAGAAACTCGGGGACAAGGTATACACTCAACCTGAGAGATGACCAGGGCACCGGGGTAATCATTATAAACCCCATTTGTTTAGTATTTTACATGGGATCCGGGGCCAGCAAGGACCTTTTGAGACGATATTTCCCATACGCGCTCATATTGGCCTTTTCAGCGGTTCTCAGGTTCTACCACATGATGAACCCGCTTACCTTCCCCGGATATTCCGGTACACTTGGCAAGAACGGAGCCGATGAGGGTATATTCCTCATGACCTCGAAACTGGTGGCCAATGGTTCAAAGATGTATGTGGATATAAACACACATCAGGGTCCTCTGTTCACGTTCATTTTTCAACTTCTTGGGGGTGATCCTCTTGCCATAAGGTTCATGACGGTGATCATCGGTCTGCTCGGTATCGCGGGTCTCATGATGCTCTCTCGTACCTCTGCAAGCAGGAGAGTGGCGATAATCTCATCGATCCTGCTATCTCTCAATTTCATCTTCTTCAAGGTCTCGAGGCAGGCAAGTTTTGACCTGTACTGCACTGTTCTGTTGACCTTTGGTTTCCTCGCCGTCATCAAATATTATCAACTGCAGAGCAGATCGAAGGGTGAACAGAAACAGTGGATGGCCTACCTATCCCTTGTGATCGCAGGCATATTGTTCTCCATGGCTGCAATGTCAAAACTCTTCGGAGTGATCCCGATACTCTCCGTTGGCGCATATATGCTGATAGAATATGTGAGAGAAAGGCGGAAGGGAAAGGTTGGAAATGAAGGTTTCTTGCACCTGATCACCCTTGTGGTGTTCACCGCACTTCCGACCCTTGGAATTATGTCCATTTACGGCCTCGGTGATACTTTTTCAGGAATGTTCCTGAGCAACCTGGACAGACCAACGATCCCGCTGGATCGGAGAGCGGGAACCCTTTTGAAATTCCTGGCATTTGCCTCGATACCCCTGATACTTTCAATCGTAACGATCGTGAAGGAACTAAAGGACCGAACGGTCCAGCTCATGCTGGTATGGATGGTCCCGCTTTCCATTTTCATTCTCATTCAATCAGCTATCTGGGATCACTACTTCATAATGGTCCTTCCCCCGATGTGCTTCCTAGCAGGTATGGGATATGATCTGCTCTGGAGAAGGTATAGTTCCAGGGACCCGGATAGACATGGTGGTAGGATAGACTGGAAGGGGACCGCTGATGGTCCGGATCTGCCGCTTGTTCTCGGCAGGGCCCTGATCGCATCATCACTGATATTCATGATCATATCCGCCGGGGCAATAACAGGATTGGTGATGATCTCCGACAAACAGGTTGAACAGGATGTGGCGGAGGATGTGTCCTCTCTGACCGATCCCTCGAGTTACATCATTTCAGGCGACCCCATCATTGGAGTATATGCGGATAGGCTCCAGCCTCCGGAAGCCACCAATATTGCAATAGTGCGCTCTCCTCCACTTCTCGATCGTGATCTAATCAATATTACATGCAGTTACGAGGTCGTTGTCGTGGTCTTCACATACAATCTGGCAAACTATGACCTGTATCTCGATTTCATACAGGAGAATTACGAGTTTCACAAGGCTTATACCTGGACAGGGGAGACCTCGGAAATAATGGATGAGATAGAGATAACAATGGATACATTTTCAATTTATGTGAAAGAGGATGATCTGGACATGGAACAGGCGAGGGAGAGTTTTTTCAACGAGAATCCACCCTGAGCGATCAATGTTGGACCCCTATCTTCTTTTTTCCTTTCTCCATCCCGAAGTTTCGAAATCCGGGTAAAGGTCCAGTATCAGAAGTATCATCAGCGAATAGAATGGGATGACAAGTAATGCCTGGGAGGCTTTGATGGTGATAAAGGGAAGAAGTGCCTCGGGTAGGAACAGCCTGGTGTAGATGTCCTTTATGAAAAGGCTGCCGGCGATCAGGGATAATAGAAGGGTATTGGTGAACAGGGAGAAGTATGGTGAGCTGCCAAGTAGCAATGTCAGTATGGTTCCTCCGTACCCGGAACTTTCACTCCTGAGCGCCACATCCGAGAAGTAGAAGACCGTTGAATTAGCGACGTTCATTATCCCGAAGACCAGTATTGATGGAACTGCGATCAGGAAGGCCGTTCCGATAAATGCCCCTATCTGCAGGTTCACATCCCTGTTCCGGAATCGATATCTCTGGAAGAGGTATATGATCAAAACGGCAAGTGATATCATCCCGATCATTTTTATAAAGAACCCCAAGAAGAGGAAAAGTAGACCGAAGAAGAACCGGTATCTCGAACCGGAGCGGACAAGGAAATAGAAGGTGAGGGAAAGGAAAAGAAGTGTCAGCATGATATTGTCGAACATGAAGAAAATGGATATCGTTCCAATTACCGGAATGGAATATCTCTTGTGTAACTTGGGAAAAGTGAAAGATAAAGCAGCTATAGTTAGAACCCCGAAGAGCAGATTGGTCAATGGGAACCAGAGGGACCCGATCGGACCAAGGACAACAAAGAAGAAGGAATAGGTGAAAAGGGACAATGGTTGATAATTATAGGTTGAGTTCGTGATCGTTGTATCTGAACCATGATATCTCTCTGAAAATCGAGGGACGACATCATCCTTGTATGGATTCCCCCCATCCAGAAAATGCTCAGAAGCGGCCTCCACTGCATCATCGATATCGTGTGATCTTTCAAGTTCAGGATATAGCAAAGCAGATGTTACAAAGGCTCCTGTGAGAATTATCCAGAGAGCTACAAGTATTATCTTTGCCGTTCCCCTCTCAAATAGTTTTTCTTTCAATTTATCCTTGTTCATCCTCCTTGTAAGTAAAAATACCAGAAGAAGTGCTATCACGGACCCATTGACGAAGAAGTCAAAATACATTCGATAATGGAACTATTCCAATGGTTATTACACTTTCTGGCGGGGTATCCACCTCATCAATTATGGATCAGATATCCCATGGGAGGTATCCGTTGATCTGGAACGTCGAGAAGATAATGAGCATCGACCAGATGAAATATGGATTCCCCGATGCCAGCAGGAAGGGGATGGTCCAGATAATGTACCAGGTATGGAACTGTGCCGACGTAAGGATAAGAACGATCAGTATACAAACGATAAGGAATGGAACTCTCTTCGGATCTATGTGACCGGTGAGCACCCTTTTGAGATCTGTAATTCCTATCGAACCATGATCCGAGGTTCCCCACCTGGAAAAGATATAGAGCCCCAACCCTGAAAAAAGTATCGAGAATCCGAGACCGGACCACCCGAGGGCCATATCCAATGGACCTCCATCATATTCGGACAGGTATACCGCCGAAAGCAGTACGCCGATAAGAGAAAAGGACAGCATCATGACGAGGATCCAGGAAATGTCGAGCCTTCTTATTTTGCTGAAAAACCCCTTGATCGTGAAGAAGAGGATCGCAAATAGCAAAGATCCCATCATCAGGAAGTATGCAATATCCAGCGGAAGGCCCACCTGGTCCAGTCCTCCCTCTATCGCCCCCCTTATCGAAATACCGGTGGACCAACCATAGAACTGGTACCCAATGTATTCGTAAACAAGGGATGGGTCAACAAGGAGTAGTGGAATAGCGGAAAGGAGAGTTGGTGCGATCAGACCGATCGTAAATATTATTCGGTCCTTCCACCTTGGATATGAAAGAAAGAACAGGGGAGCTATGAACATTGGATAAAGTTTCAGAGCAAGACCCATTCCCAGGGTGATCCCGCTGAAAAGGGGTCTTTTTTTGATCAGAAAATAATATGATAGAACTGTCAGGAGAACCACGATCGGGTCAAAATGACCCGCCGATCCGATCTCGAGCAGAAGAATCGGACAGAGCATGTATCCGATCGATGCACTGAACCAGTTGAACCCTGTCGGTATTAAGCCACCAGGATCTTCAGGCGGTGCTTCTTTTTTCTCGGTTTGTGATCGGTGAATGAGGTACATTATCACAGGAACAAGTGAACTTGTAACAACGAAGAACGTTCTGAAAACAAGCTGGTCAGGTCCGAACGGAAGTGATATCAACCCGACCATCCAGATGTAGAGAGGAGGTTTGTTGACGTCGAAATCCCTGTACGGGAACCTGCCGTCCATAAGAAGCTCCCCTCTTCTTTCCAGTCTCATAATATCCTGTGACATGGACGGTCCATTGAGGAGGAATGGAAGATAGAGGATCAATGAAAAGAGAAAAAGCCCGACGATGATCCACATGGGATCCAATCTTTCGATCCTCGCCAGGATATCTGATCCCACGATCAGGTACAACAATCCGATGTATATCAGGAACCACAGTGCAAAGATCCCTTTGTATGCTCCCCATGATACCTCCGGGATCGCCATTGTCAACAGGGCAGTGATAAAGAGGACCGATAAGATGATGATGTATCGCCTGCGGGAAGTTCTGCTGATGGATCCAAGCAGTTTTCTCCTGGGGCTCGGTAGATCTCTTTCCATCCGATCGAGGAAGGTAATGGCCTTTAATCTAATTAACGTAGTAGATGTCTGATCGTTCAAATCCAGGATGGAAAAGACCAAATGAGAGGTATGCTCTCAACCATTTGTGCCATTTCGTATAGGTTCTCGGGAGACCACCTCCATTATCTTTGTCATGACACAGGTGATCCTGATAGTGGCCGTGCTGTCAATATGTGATGTTGAAGAGTCCCTTGACCCGAACCTGAAATTTGAGATACAGAGAACCTGGAGCGAGGAAGGATCCGTTGAGGGTCTAACACCTGTGGATGGAAAGAGCTGGCAGCTGGTTCAGGTAAATGTTACGAATCAGAACAGGGAAACCTCTGTGGAGCTCCTGCCCTGGTATTTCTTTGCCTATACCGATACTGGAGAAAGGATATGGGCCTTCAACAGTGATGAAGGTGCTTTTGACCCCATTGACCCGGGACACAACAGCACGGTTATTCTGATCTTTGATATTCCCGGTGGATCGAGTTTGACCGAGTTGGAATACATAAAGAGAACATCTTCTCCTGTCAGGTGTGTCGTGCCTCAAGCAGAATAATGAATATGTAACTGATTTCCATGTGCCCGGTTTGAAATAAAAAGAGCAGGGATTCACTATTATATTATATAGTAAGA
>JAYEPK010000498.1:0-1971 GCA_034723935.1 Thermoplasmatota archaeon | reverse complement strand
CAGGACATCTATCATATTGGAATAATACTCTCCCTCTATCCAACCGGGGTCCAGAAGGCGCAGGTCTCCCGTTCCGGAGGTCGGGAACAGCTGTGTCCCGTCGCTGAGGTCCAATATGATAGATGTCCTGGGTGATTGGACCTCGGGGGAAGGGATGGTCCCATCGATCATAATGGAGGTCCTTTTCCACCGTGTAGAGGGAGATGACCCGTGGCTGATGGAGGTCTGCGTGAACTATACCAATTCATTCCCGTATCGTGATGAGCTCGAAGAGGACCTCCACATCTCCGCATCCATGAACTGCGACATAACTCCCATTGGCCTTGAGATGAATGAGGGAGCAGATGATGCATGGGCTATACTTGGCCCTATCGAGTTCGAAGGGAGCAGACCGGAGCACCTTTCCGTTCTTGGGAGCTTTCTCGGTGGAAAGAACAGGATCAGTGCGGAGGTACTTGATACAGAATGGGAGATCATACCCGGTTTCGAACTATCACGGTCAACGGTTGTGACGGAAGAGGATGTTCAAAGTTTCATCAAATGGGAAGATCTTAACCTGTATGACCTGCCTTTGACCCTTGATATGATCTATATCCGACTCCGGATGGAAAAGGAAACATCCGTGGAACCAGCGATCAAATGGGTCGAACTAGGTGGCTCCACCGACCCCTCGATCATCGGATCTTCGATCGACAGGGCCTGGATCAATAGAGGGGAAAACACGATTATTGGAATCGAGGTCGCAGATCTCGAGGACCCCTCTGAGGGGCTGTCTGTCGAACTGGAGTATACGGCCCCGGGATCGGATACATGGGAAAGTGCGCTCCTTACCGAGGGTCTCTGGGTCGAAGGCATGTGGTCCTTCGACATCTTCACGGGTATGGAAACGGTAAAAGGAGAATACACCTTCAGGGCCAGGGCAACGGATGGTGTGGGCATGGTCTCCGATTGGACCGATCTCGAGATCTCACTCGAGGTGCGGAACAATCTACCGGATGCACCGATGATCTGCGTTGAACCCGGCGTTGCAAGGGTAGGCGATGATATCGAGATATCGACCATATGGGAAGGAGAGGACCTCGAGAGGTCCTCCGGCGAGCTCACTTATACACTTGTCCTTTACAACGATGGGGTCGAACACTCATCCTATGACAATATCACGACCCCGGACATGATCATCGAGGGGCTTACCTTTGAAAAACATCAGAATTGGACGATCACTGTTACTACATGGGATGGGGAGAATACATCGGAACCGTTCGTCACCTGGTTCCTTGTTGAGAACACGGAACCGGTTACAACCGGTCAGCTTCCCGGTTCCCTGACAATGTTGGAAGACACTCCTCTGCTTCTTGATGATGTCGGTTCATGGTTCTTTGACGCAGATGGGGACGCCCTTGATCACTCCTTCGAGACCATCGAAGAAATTGAGATCTCGATCGATGATGATGGAGTGCTCCTTACACCGATGACCGACCATCATGGTGAGGGATATCTTCTGATCGATCTTTGGGATGATGAGATAGTGCTCTCGGTGAACATATCGCTCACTATTCGCTCTGTGAACGATGCTCCGCTCTACAACGACATTTCCACCGTCAAGGTCATGCAGGATAAGTGGACCTATGTGGACATCGGGTCCAGAGACCCAAGTGATGGAGAGGTCCTGTTATTCTCATCGGATATCACCGATATCATCCCCGGTGCCGTAGAGGGGGAGAACCTCTTTTTCTATCCGAACGGAAGCTTCCGCCTGAAAACAGACAATGACATGGTCGGAACCCATAACATCACATACAGGATCGAGGACGAGGAGCATACTATCATAGACCATGTTCAGATCGAGGTGATCGATGTAAATGATGCGCCTTCGATCATTTCGGCAGACACCTTGAGTTCGAATACCGTATATCTTGCAGGGGAGAATATCGCACTTCTGGCCTCAGCATCCGATCCTGACGAACAGTGGGG
>JAYEPK010000497.1:0-1979 GCA_034723935.1 Thermoplasmatota archaeon | reverse complement strand
AGTGGGCCAACCCGGATTCGAACCGGGGACCTTCCGGTTATCAGCCGGATGCTCCACCTAGCTAAGCTACTGGCCCGCAGAACTTGGGTAAGAGGCCCATATCACGGTTTGGTTTTTAAGGTTTTTTATACCCACATGTGGCAGGAGCCGATCAGGACTCCGGATCTTTCACTGTCACCTGCTCCTGTTTTGCTCCCCTTCCCAGCTTGCTCATGATCTGCTGCCTCTTCATGTAAGCGAACACTACAACTGCAACAAGGACAACAAGAATGAGCAGTATAAGAAGCCAGCTCGCTCCCCCACCACCTCCTCCATCCGGAGGAACAGCATGTGGATCCTTGATCTCATTCAGATCGTAATAATACTCCGAGATATTGATCGAAGTGCCTTCCACGGGCTCCCCGAAGGGTTTCCAGTAAGCAACTCCGGCATGCATATCCTGCATGGGAAGGACATGCTCCCCGGGCCCAAACGTGAGATTGAGAGATATCGTGAACTCCGCCCTAACCTCTTTGTACTGCGTCTCCCTGAACCTATCTCCGAAATCCCAGTCGATACCACGGCCTTCAACATTGAACGACCAGTAGGCCCCTGTGGGGAGCCCTGACAGGGAAATAGTGTCAATCCTTGCATCCTCAAGAGGAGCACCGGAGGTCTGGATCCAATCAGGGTTGCTGTCCCCGTCATAATCGATCGTAGCATATAATGAGGCGATCCTCTTGTTATCGGTGTCCCACGGATCAAAGGTGAACCTGACCTCCACCTCCGAAGCGCCTTCGGGAATGTAGACCATCTTGGAGGTATCGTGCTGAACCGGTATGAGCTGCGTGGTCTGATTGGAGAAACGGCTCCACTCACCGTTCCAGTTAGTATAGAGCTTGTTCCCCTCGAAGGTCTTCTCCCTGGCCTTCATGGTTCCTTCATACTGGGCAATGGCGCACCTCACACAGGCATCGGGATAATCGGGCCTGCCGTCTCCATCCCAGTCCCTCTCCCTGATCTCCTTGAGGGTCAGTGCGATCCCGACCGCCCTATCCACCTGGACAAGACCGAAACCCTGTCCGAAATCAAAGGGCTCCCCGTTCCAGCCAGTGGAGAAGTTCTGCGGAATATAGTTCTCCGCAAGGGGCTCTCCTCCGTCAGATGGGAGCCGATAATCAGCTGATGCTTCAAGGATCAACTCGATCTCGTGGACCCTGTTATTGGTATCGTTGATCCACCCCTGACCCTCGTTCCAACCGGTCATCTTCTCATCATCGGCCTCTTCATAGATATTGGACATTTTCAGTCCGGGATACGCCTGCCACAGGAGTGCGACCACTCCGGCAATATGCGGCGTGGCCATGGATGTTCCGGATATGGCAAAATAATATGGGTCGATGTTCGAGAGACCGCCCGCACTCTGTTTTGTCATGGCCGAGATCAATGTCCTCCTGGCAGCTGTGGACCAGATAGCCACCCCTGGTGCTCCAACATCGGGGTATGTCGTCTCCGTTCCGAGCAATCCCCTGGAGGAAAAACTTGCCAGTCCCAGCCCATCATGGGCAAAGGCTGCAACTGCAATGTTCGAGGGAACGTTCCCGTAGGGATTCGTCTGTATGTCGCTCCCGTCCCCCCCGGAATTGGATGCTGCAAAGACCACGATGACATTGTTCTCGAATGTTATCCTCTGGGAGATCTTGGTGATGGAATCCTCCGGGTTATAATCTCCCGGTCCGGGCCCCCATGAATTTGAAACTGCCTTTATCGGATCTTCCCACTCGTATGTATGGCCGATCATGGAATGCTCGAAAACCCATTCCATACCACCGAGGGCGTTGATTATAGAAACAGCTTCACCAGTCGAAAGCCCTATCAACTTGGCACCTGGAGCAACTCCAGCTCTTGCACCACTGGTAGCATCCCCGTTTCCTGCAACGGTTCCCGCACAGTGTGTTCCGTGACCGGATGAAGTATCTCCGTTCTCCACCTCTCTCCAG
>JAYEPK010000496.1:0-8859 GCA_034723935.1 Thermoplasmatota archaeon | reverse complement strand
GTGAGGTAAGATCAAAGGTGATAAAATGAGCATCTGGTCACTTATTCTTGGTCTAATAATTGGAATCGGGATTTTTATCATTATTAAATCATTAATGGAATTAAATAATAGAAAAATTAAATCGAATAACTTTTATAAACACTGGGCAAAAAGACGTACCGAAGGAAAGTGGTTTTTTATAACTGTAAGAGGTGGCATTTTGTGGGGTGGTTCACTATTAATTTCCATTAATGTGTTACATTTATTTATTTATGGATTAGACTATATTTATCTAGTAATAAGTTTTATCGTATGGCCAATTGGTGGATTATTATTTGCTAGTATTATTTGGAAATTAAACGAAAAAAAGTATCATAAGAAAGTAATTTCCTGATAACACCATGATACACCTCAATTCATTAAATATTTTGAAGAATTTTTAAGTATGGTATTTGAGTATTATATATATTGTGATTTCAATTAATTATAACAATTATTGTCAGATTATCTTATGATCAGTAGTTCACCAGTTTTGACATAAGTGATTTGTATACTGGCCGAGACTTTTTAATTTCTTGGGGTAAGCGGTCAAAATGACAGCAACAACACCCAAATCACAATGGCATATGATTTCATTGTGAAAAATCATCTTCAAGACATGTAGACGCCGGTCCAAAATGTCACATTTATGCCGGTTGAAAATGTCATAGGGACTATTTAAAGGCATTTAGTCAGAACCTCCAGGAGGTGGATAAGAAAGCCAGGAAAGCATGCAAAGCTTTCAACAAATTGAAAATCAAGACCGCTGAGGGATTAAGATTGGAAATGACTGTAAAGAGATGAAAATAAGCCCTCCTATCCTCCTATCCTCCTATTTCAGATGCATCAAAAAACCCCAAAATGGAGAAACATCAAGAAAATAAGTGTTCCTATTTCAGATGCGTCAAAAAACACCTAAATGGAGAAATGGAGAAACATCAAGTACTTCGTGATGCGTGCCTTGAACATTGGTGAAATAATCCCTGGATATCTATTCTATCTTTCCAGGAGGCCCTCCAGATCCATATCGACCATGGCCAGGTCCAGGGAACCCATCGATATCCGTCTGGTCATCCTGGATACGGAATATGGAGTACCGATGCATATCACCGAGATACCCCGTTCCAGGTGGTTTATCATGGTCTCCGGACCCGGCATCTCCATATCGTAAGGGATCCTGCTCCTCTGCATCAGGGAAGCCGCTTCCAGGTCAAGTACTGCTGATCTCGGTCTTTTCTCACCCCGGGATGTAAAGAAGATGTCAAGTTTCCCTCTGTCGATCCGCTCCCCTCCCCCTCCCTGTCTTGCGGGGGTGATGTTCAACAGATACAGTGTAGGGGGCGGAAGTTCCAACACTCCCGAAAGTTCCGACACGGACACC
This sequence comes from Thermoplasmatota archaeon, assembly GCA_034723935.1. Taxonomy (GTDB): domain Archaea; phylum Thermoplasmatota; class Penumbrarchaeia; order Penumbrarchaeales; family Penumbrarchaeaceae; genus JAYEPK01. The sequence continues at coordinate 7,460 of JAYEPK010000496.1, read as the reverse complement.
ATCTCCCCCTTCAAAGCATCATGGTCCGCTCTTCCCAGCGATCTCCGACCATTTTGCTCCCCTGCATAGAGCAGGCCGTCCTTCATGAAGAGACCGACATCCTGCCCCTCCTTCAGACCCACAGAAGAGATGGCATCCGTGGTCCTTACGATACTGAGCTTGCCTATACTGGTATCCACGAATTCCTTCAGTTGGAGAAGCGAGCTCTGAAGAAGGTCCACCCCATTTATTGTGACCCGGGGAGCCTTTTCTGACAGGTCAACAAGGCCCTCACTCTCCATCTTCCTGAGATATTCCGATACTGCCTGGGGAGTGACCCCAACAGCGGATGCAATGGTCCTCTGGTCCCCGGGATGGTGTAGCACCATCTCGAGAAGCATCTGAAGCATTGTGAGCCTTGATTTGTTCCTCAGGAGTTCCATAATATCACCGTGACAAGAACCGTTTTATACCTTGAGAGGTTATCATCTAAACTTAGGTTAAACTAAATAAAGTTTACTTGATTACTGATAAATGAACATTGAGGTGTGTGAATGAAAAAGACCCTGCTACTTATGATGACATTGACCAGCATCCTTGCGGTATCCATCCTTTCCGGATGTATCGAAACAGGATCGAACATAGTGGATGATAAAAAGATCGAACCGAAGATATGGAACTTTACGGATCCCATGGGGGAGCTGGTCGTTCTTGACGGAGAGCCGGACCGGATCGTTACCTTGACACCCGCACTCACGGAGATGGTATACGCTGTAGGGGCCTGGGACAAAATGGTCGGCTGCGACAGCTCTTCGGATATGCCTCCGGAGGCAAAGGACCTCGAGCACGTGGTATCCTGGCAGGGGATCGACGCGGAGAAGCTCGTGGTTCTCGATCCCGATCTTGTCATAATGGACAGGACCCTGGATATAACCGATACCATATACGCCGAGATAAAAGAGCTGGACATCCCCGTGTACAGGATCTATCCAAGGAACCTGTCCGACGTTCTGGATGCCGTAGAGGCCGTTGGCGAACTCACGAACGAGACGGAGAATGCGACGGCCGTTATCGAGGACTTCGAAGAGAGGATGGAAGTGGTTTCCCAGACAGCGGATGAGATAGCAGAGAGTGACGTTCCCGCTGTTCTTCATGTCACATACTACGATGGGACCGGTGATCCGTGGGTTGCCACGGATTCGACCTTCTCCGGAAGTTTGATCACCATTGCCGGAGGGGAATGCGCAATTTCCGAAAGCAGCGGATATGGTGTCCAGATGTCGCTCGAGAGCATCATCGAGAGCAACCCGGACATCATATTCTGCTCCCAGAGCAGTTCATGGCCCACCAATACAAGGGAGGCCATCCTGGGTGATGACAGGTGGTCCGAGATAGGCGCCGTATCTTCCGGAAGCGTGTTCGATGTCGAGGGAGACTGGTGCGACAGGACAGGACCCCGCCTGATCCTTGGCCTCGAGGAGTTTCACGGACATATCATGGACCATGTAGAGGCATGAAAATGAAAAGACCGAGCAGGAAGGGAACGTTCATACTTCTGTTCATCCTGCTCGCAATTTCCATCCTGCTCGCAATTTCCATAGGTTCCGAGAACCTCTACCTCCCGTACATCATCAGGGCTCTTCTCTCGGGTGTTCCGGGTCTTGATCGGGTGGCAGAAGGTTTCATCTGGCATGGACCATTTGGTCTTGAAAGGTACTTCGAGACCCTTCCAACAGGATACCAGACCATCATACTCGACATCAGGCTCCCTGTTGTTATCATGGCACTTTTCGTCGGTGCCGGCCTCTCGGTGTCCGGAGCTTCGCTCCAGGGTCTTTTCAAGAACCCCCTGGTGGACCCGTTCATCATCGGCATCTCGGCAGGCGGTGCATTCGGATACGTTCTTGCGGTCGTCCTGACCGAGGGAGCTTCCCTCTGGGTCTCGCAGATTATGAAGATACTTCTCTCCTTCCTTTTCTCGGTGGGAACGGTCTTCCTGGCATATCTGCTCTCCCGGACCGGGAGCAAGGTACCTCTGACACATCTTCTTCTTGCGGGTGTGGCCCTCTCTGCCTCTCTCACCGCTGCAACCCAGGTAATTGTATATCTATCGGTCGAGAACCCTACACCGGTCATCTTCTCGCTGATGGGGAGCTGTTCCCTGTCCAGATGGTGGGAGATCGGGATCGTTGCACCGGTGGTTCTGATCGGAACGCTTATGCTCACCGCCTTCGGCAGGGACCTGAACGCCTTCAGCGCCGGTGAGGAAACCGCAAAACACCTGGGGGTCGACACCGAAAGGTCAAAGACCGCCATACTCATCATTGCATCCCTGATGGCAGCCATCACCGTTCCCTTCTGCGGAATGATCGGGTTCGTCGGTCTGATGGTCCCCCATATCATCAGAAGGTTCATAGGATCCGATCAGAGGTTCCTGATCCCGGCATCCGCTCTCTTCGGAGGAGTTTTTCTCATCATCTGCGATCTGGTTGCAAGGTCCCTGCTCGATGTCACGATACCCCTTGGTATCATAACAGGACTGCTTGGAGGCGTGTTCTTCGTCTATCTGCTCAAGGCAAGGAGGCTTGGCGGATGATAAGGGTCAAAGAGGTCGTGTTCGGATACAACGGCGGGGAACCGGTGCTGAACGGCATCGACCTTGACATCGGGAAGGGGGACATGATCGGGATCCTCGGACCCAACGGATCAGGGAAATCAACGCTCATCGGGATCATGTGCGGAACACTGCGACCCAGACGGGGAGCTGTGCTTCTCGAGGGAAAGGACATAAGATATCTGGGGCGCAAGGAGATCGCAAGAAAGATCGCTGTGGTCCCTCAGAAGAGCGATCTGGGATTCGACTACAGAGTGGAAGAGGTCGTGTCCATGGGACGCTACCCCTACATTGGCAGGTTCAGTTTCCGGGACCCGGATGGGAAAGCTTCGGTTGAAGATGCCATGGAACTTACAGGGACAGCGGACCTGAGGGACAAGACCGTGGACAGGCTTTCCGGAGGGGAGCGTCAGAGGGTGATGATTGCCAGGGCCCTCGCGCAGGAACCGAGAATACTTATGCTCGATGAACCCACCAAGAACCTGGACATAAGACATTCCCTTGATATAATGAAGCTCCTGAAAAGGTGGAACAGGGAACGGGAATTGACAATGATCGCCGTGCTCCATGATCTCGATCTGGCTGCAAGGTCCTGCAGCAGGGCTGCGATGCTCAAGAACGGCAGGATAAGGTCCATTGGCAGTATCTCGAAGGTCCTGACGCCGGAGATAATCAGCGATGTGTTCGATGTCGAGGTATCGATCCGAGAGGTTGCCGGTTCGAAGAAGGTGGACATACTCCGATAGGGAGGTGTATTTTCACCTTCCCCCCTAGGAGCCTATAATAAGGTCGGAGACTGAGGAGGCCACCGAGGTGCTTCCCCTACATGTCGAACTTCTGTGAAAAGTGCGGCTCCCTGATGCTGTGGGATTTCTCCAGCGGGAGCAAGCAGAGGAGATGCCCTCGTTGCGGAAGGATCGACGGCGGGAACTCGAAGGAGAGCGGGGGAAAAGTTGAGAACAAGACCCCTCAGAGGAACTTTTCCGTAAGGAAAGGAGTGTCCCCCAGAGGCTCGAACTATGCAGCTTCCTCGATGTTCAGTGCGGGGAAGGTCGAACGGAAGGTCCTTTCCCGAACCGATACGGTGCAAACACCTTCCAGGAAAAAGGAGACCGGCTCCCCGGCTCCTGAGATGTTCCCCTTCGAGACGGTGAGGGAGGGACAACTTCAGTTCATGGAGGACGTTAAAAAAGCATTCGATGAGGGGAGGTTCCTCCTTGCCAATGTTCCCACGGGAATAGGAAAGACCGCAGCCGTCCTCTCACCTGCAGTTCAGGTTGCACTGAGCGAGGGAAAGCTTGTCCTGTTCATGACCTCGAAGCAGTCCCAGCATAAAATTGCCGTGGAAACACTGAGAAGCCTTTCGATCAGAACAGGCAGGAAGATCAAGGTAGTTGACATCATCTCCAAGCAGTCCATGTGCCCGAGGGACATTTCCAAGATGCCGCACTCCACCTTCGGATATCTCTGCAAACAGCAGTCCAAGGATGGGACCTGCAACCTTTTCAGACCTCCACCATCCTATCTCACGGAGGAGATACTTGGAGACATCCATGATGTGGAAGGTGTGAAGGAGCTTGCACAGAAGGCAAGGATCTGCCCCCACAAAGCGGCCCTTGAAGCGGCAAAGAAGGCAAATGTCGTGATATGCGACTTCAACTACCTCTTCTCGGACCTCTCGGATACCGTTCTGTCGGGCCTCGGGAAGAACATTTCCGATATAATCATCATTGTCGACGAGGCCCATAACCTCCCCGACAGGATCCGGTCGAACCAATCCGAAGAGCTTCCGGTCCGGATCGTGGAGGAGGCCCGCGATGCGGTCGTGGGTCTGAAGCACCTCAAGATGTACCTCGGTCAGCTCAGGGACCTCATCCTTGAAGAGGCAAGGAAAAGGATGGGAGAGGAGCAGGAGGTGGAGCTGGATAAAAGAGAGTTCGTTTCCGAGATCCGGGCCCTCTTCCAGGGGTCCATCGACGGATACTTCGATCTCGAAGGCTTCATAGAGATGCTGGAGGACCACTCCAAGAAGAGATCGCTCCCCGAGCAGGAGGATCCGATAATTGCGGTTTCCGATTTCCTACGGAGAATGCTCTCGATGAAGAGCTCCCATATCCTCTATTTCTCGATCCCCACCGGCAGGTCTGTAGAATCCCTGAGGCTAGCCTTCAGGAACCTGGACCCCGGCGAGATAAGCGGACCCGTGTTCAAAGGGTGCAGTTCTGCCGTTCTCATGAGCGGAACCCTTGCTCCACCCTCGATGTTCGGTGATATCCTTGGAATGTCCAGGTCCAGAAGGACCGAGAAAGAGTATCCTTCTCCGTTTCCGACCAGGAACAGGCTAGTTCTCCTTGATGAGAGCGTCAGCACCGCTTACAAGAAACGCAATCATGCGATGTACCGCTCGATGGGGGAGCGTATCATCTCCATGGTCGGCTGTTTTCCGGGGAACGTTGCCGTATTCTTTCCTTCATACTCGCTTCTTTACGAGGTTAAGGAATATCTCTGGGGCTGCCCGAAGAGGACCATAGAGGAAGAGAGGTCCATGTCAAGGGCCGACAAGGAGAGGATAATCATGGACCTCCAGAGGTCAAAGGGCATGGGGGGAGCGCTTCTTCTGGGAGTTATGGGAGGTTCGCTCTCCGAGGGTGTGGATTACAAAGATAATCTGTTATCCGGTGTGTTGGTGGTAGGACTCCCGCTTGCACCCCCATCACTTGAGGTACAGGCACTGAGACACTACTTCAGGAACAAGTTCGGGTTCCAGCTGGGTGATGATTACTCCTACAACTATCCTGCGATGAACAAGATACTTCAGGCGGCGGGAAGGTCCATCAGGTCAGAGACGGACAGGGCCGTTGTGGTGCTGATGGAAGATAGATTGAAACAGGCAAGGTATCTGAAGTTCCTTCCCGAGGACCTGAGGCCCGTCAAGCTCGAGGGATTGGACATTGAAGATGCAACTTCCAGATTCTTCAAGATGAGGTGATCTCCTTCAATAAATGTATTATACATTTACACAGGAAAGGTTCACACATCATTTTCATTCTTTTTTTTAACGTTTAAAGCTCATCAAATGATCTTTCATTTTTTTAAAGATAACGTCATATTATCAAGGAACAAAAGAAATAATAAGAAAATGATAGAGGAATCATGTCTGAGAGGGGATGTATAACACAAAATGCGAAAAAACCTTTTCCGAGAAAGGCTCAAGATCAGGAACGCCAAGTAATAATCCCTAATCCAATGCCGGATGAAAGAGTTGCAGATTTCATTTCATATTTGATTAAAAAGGGTTACTCTAATCATTACAATTACTGTAAAGCTAAGTGTAAAAACCAGCTAAACATTGACATTGAAAAAGATATTTTAAAAACTTATAGTTCAGAATATATAATAAAAAGGAATGATGGAAGAGGAAATGAAATCGTAGAAATAATTAATAAAAAATGGGCTGGCCATGTTGTTGACTTCTTCGAAAACCGGAGAGGGCATCATGGTAAATTTCCGATACGGCATTAATTTACACTTAATGTAAATTTATTGAAAGGTTTAATATATCATAAAGGATTATCATAATCTGAGGTCGATTATAATGGACAATAATTGTGTTATCCAAAGGGATGTAAAAGATAATCTCCCAAATTATGAGCCATTTGGAGGACTGTTCAATAAAAAAATTCAGAGAGCTGTTCTTGAAGAAATTGTTGCTGATCCCCACCATGAATATCGGCCTAAGGATATTTCTGAATTATTGGGTATAACATATAATTCAATTCGATCAACAATGACTACCTTAACAAAAATTGAAGTATTAGAGAAGGATGACAGGGATCCAACACGCCCAAAATATAAGCCAAATTTATCATCTCCTATTCTTAAATCTCTTTCCTTTTTACTTGACGCTTTAAACGATACAAGAGATTTTTCTGATACAATGGATAAATCAATAGAAAGGTATTGTACATATGATTTAGGCATTAATAATAACTCCCCACCGTTAACACAACTAAATATTCAGCAGAATAACACTGTTATTTTTAATTCAACTTCTGTAGAGGTGAAGAATTTTGTACTGAAAGATGAAGGAGGGATAACATCATGAATATTGAAAAGGGAGAAAATATTAATATTGATATTGGAAAAATGTTCAGATTCGATCAGGATAAGATGGAAACGGATATTACAAAAATGATGTATTCAAATCATGTATATATCCAAATTAACCCAAGAGAAGTAGAATTAAATTTTATGAATATACCCGGAGTAAAAAAAGAAGGAAACAATATTTGTGAGACTGTAAAAATAATAATGCCATTCTCAGGTGCACAATCATTTGCCAATGTCCTATTAGAAACCATGGCAAGCGTATATAATCAAGGTGGTATGGAAGAATACAATCCAGATGAAATTGATGAAAAAGGAAATAAAAGTTCCTAAATGGAAGTAACTGGTATATCTGAAATTTGAAGTGAACCGTTTATTTAAAATTCCTCAAGCGAAAGACCTGCGCTTTTTATAATATAGAACAAGGTGCTTCTTTTTATTGGCTTATGAGCAGGGATTGTGATCTTCAATGTATCTCCATCGGATCTCTTTTGCATTCTGATATGATTTCCTTTCTGTCTCACTCATCAACATCAATATTTTTTTCCTTTCATGAATTCAACCTTGAGATCCAGGCCACCCTCTCTGATCCTGGGGAGCCCTCACTATTCCTTCGGATCCTGGAGGTTCCTCTCCTCAAGACCCTTTACGAGCCTCACCATTGCATTGTTAAGGGGTGTCGGAACTCCCGAGAGCTCTCCCTTCCTGGTTATCGCTCCGTTGATGGAATCCACCTCTGTCCTCCTCTTGAGCTTGATAT
>JAYEPK010000495.1:0-1987 GCA_034723935.1 Thermoplasmatota archaeon | reverse complement strand
GTAATTAACTTCTTCTCCACGATCATCCGCAACGGTTGTAATGAACGAGGTTGGTTTTCTGATCGTTCCTCTTTTCATGGCATCCGTATAATCAACCGGTATGATCGGCAGGTTGGTCGGTTCCTCAATCGATGTGATCTTTCCCTCATCCTTGATCTTTATGAATGTCCTTGCGATCTCGTCTCCAAGTGTATCGAAGGATGTGGGAACCACAACACCAGCTTTCTTTAAAGCCTTGTTCTTTGCATCGGCGGTCTCCGTCTCCGCTCCTGCTTTTGCACCTGCATGTCCGAACTGGACCCCTGCAGGCATTACCTTGGAGCATGTTCCCATTACCCAGAACACAATGGGCTTGGTAAGCAGTCCCTTGTTCATTGCCTCCACTACCTTGTATTCCTCATCTCCTCCGAGCTCACCCAGTGCCACCATCATCTTGATCTTGGGATTGTGCTCGTATCTCATGAGATGGTCTATCAGACTGGACCCGGGATATTTGTCACCGCCGATCGCAACTCCCTCGAAGATCCCATCGGTATTATGGGAGATTATATTGAACATCTCGTTCAGGAGACCTCCGGATTTTGTAACAAGACCAACGGAACCTCGTCGATATAGTTTCTGATCCTTGATGTTCTCGAGGGTCCCACCGGTGTTGCCAACCTTGAAAACGCCTGCTCCTATCGCACCGACCGTTGCAGGTCCGATTATGATCTTGTCCAGCTTTCTGGCAAGTTGTCCAAGCTCCCTTGCCTTTCTTTCTGGTATCCCTTCTGCTATGACCGCAACCACCCTGATATGCTTGTTGTAAAGTGCTTCTCTGGTGCTGGCATAGGAAGATCGGAAAGAGGCGAAGTTCACCATAACATCAATGTCCGGATTCTCCGAAGTTGCCTCTCCTATCGAGGGATAGATCGGTATCAGCAGTTCACCGGTTCCCCAGTGTGCCTTGTGGGTTCCAGAATTTCCCGGGTTTACAAGTGCAGCGACCGATGGTTTTTCCCTGCCGGAAAGGTAGTCGAAGTCTAGCATTCTCTGAACTGCCTTGACCTGCATATTGTACACGATCGCTCTGGAATCCTTTGAAAAAAGAATATATGGCTCCATCAGTTACCACCTCCTTCCTTGAGTGCCATGGGTATGATCGAGGTCATGTGCATTTCAGGACCGTAGACCTTTATCGGAATACCTATCTCATCGCCAATGGCCCTCATTTTTTCAAGTCCTGCCTTGTAATTCGGTCCTCCCCTTCTCACGTATATCTTGACATCGATCTCCTTCATTTTATCGGCAAATTCCCGGAGTGCCTGTATAATACCGGTAAATGTCTTTGCAACATCGGTGAAATTGGCAATTCCCCCACCGATGATCAGTACTTTCCCTTTTCCGCTCTTGTGTTTCTCCCTGGTCATCAGAGAAAGGACCGTCTTCGCATACAGATACGTCTCCTCGGTGGAAGGGTTGCCGGAATATTCACCGTAATTCGAGAGCTCCTTTCCGAAACCGAGGTCCACTATGGTATCAGCATATACAACGGAAGCACCACCTCCTGCAACCATGGTCCATATCCTTCCTTCAGGATTCAGAACCGTAAGCTTCAAAGAAGCCCCTGTTTTCTCATCCAGGGATTTGATGTAGGCCTCCTCTCCCTTGGGTTCTTTTCCAAAAGGCTGCGGAAACCCATCGAAATCCCAGACACCTACGTTCTGGAACTGGGCCGTATCATCCACCTTTGCGACCATATCCAGGACCTTTACCTTGTCATCGACTATAGTGAAAGGGTTTATCTCGAAATATACCATATCATGGTTCGAGAAGAACTTGTAGATCCCCTTCAGGAAAAGTGATATCAGCTTCTTCTCTTCCTTTGACAGATCGATCATAAGAGGTTCCGGATCGAACTCTTTATCTTCCAGAGGCTCGATCTTCACCTCTTTCACCGTATCCCAGACGGACTCGATGTCAACACCACCCTGTGTTGAGAAATAAA
>JAYEPK010000494.1:0-1992 GCA_034723935.1 Thermoplasmatota archaeon | reverse complement strand
TGTCAATTTTCTTTCTTGTTCCATCAAGGTTCATTTTCAGTTTCTTCTCTCTTTCCATCAGATCATGTGTGCTCTTTTCAAGAGGCTTGATATCGTTTGCGACATGATCCAGGGAACCAAGGTCAGGGACAAAGCTCGAGGCTCTCTTGTGAAGATCGAGCTTTCTTTTGATCTCGCCAATGTCCTTTTTTTCTTTTCTTTCCAATTCAGCCTTTCGTTTCAATGCTTCTTCGAGGTCAAGGTTTGTCCGGTAAACGGCCTTTGCCTTTTCAAGTGTCTTTCGGGAAGTATTCCACCTTTCATGCCTGTCTTCTTCATCCTTCACTGTTTCCTTCTTCTTCATGTCAAGGCCATCTATCACATTCTGTGACCATTCGGCAAAGGTCAGGCCGTCTCCCGGATTCGAATCAAGGGAGAGTGTCTCGATCATCGAAACTATCATCGTATCACTTTTTGTTCCACCCACGCCGATGTCCCTTCTCAATCTCTTGGTTCGTTTCTCGAACTCATCCGCAACCTTGACGTAAAGGTAAGAATCAAAGAGCTTCCGGAGGAGTCCCTCTCTTCTGTCGGTATCCGCCTTCAAGAGCTCCCTGAACTCCCCTTGCGGTATCATCATCACCCTGGAGAACTGTTCCATCTCCAGGCCGATTATCTCCACTGCTTTCTTCTGTACCTCTCTTTTCCTGGATGCAAGGACCTTTGACCTGTATCCTTCCAGGTTGCCCTTATCCGGGATCAGCAGTGACAATGATGCCTTTTCGGGTCTTGTGACATATCCTCCATCTCGTTTGGGAGCATCATGTTCGAGTGTTCTTTCTGCAAGATACCTTTTTTCTCCGAGCTGGAAACAGAACTCTATCCTGGGCTCGTCGCCCACTTTTGAATAGTCGCTCTTCAGGTTCTTTTCCCTGCCGGAGGGTGTCTTCCCGTACAGAGCATAGCACATAGCATCGAAGATGAAGCTCTTTCCTGAACCGGTCGGGCCACAGATCAGGAAGAGACCGCCCTCCTCGATGGACCCGAGATCTATCCGGACCTTGTTCACGAAAGGACCGATGCTTTCCATCTCGAGATACAGGGGTTTCACGAGCTTCCCTCCATGTTCTCATTGTTCAGGGTATTTCTGACATTTTTGAACATCTCCACAGCTGCATCGCGTTGTTCGTCCCATCCGAACCTGTCCAGGAAAAGGGAGAAGAGCTGGATGGGATCATCTGCCTGCTCCCGGGTAATGCTGCTCGATCCGGCAGGGTTGACATGCAGTGCTGGCTGGTCTATCTCCAGAACATTTGCAAAACGTTCTCTCAGTTTCCTGTGGATGTCCATAAGCATGCCGGTATCCGTCAGCTTGATGGATAGATAATCATCCCTGACATCTTCAAGGGTCGGATCGGTTAGCAGGTCATCCAGACATCCTTCGATACAGGAGAATCCTCTCTTCAAACAATGGTGGAATTCTTCAAGCTCGAAATGGTCCCCAGCAAGTTCCAGGATGATCGAGGATTTGTTGTATCCCGTCTCCGAGAACGAATAGGGCATAAGGGACCCGGAGTAATGCACGTTGAGTGAACGAGAAGGTACCTGGGGTCTATGGAGATGCCCCATAGCTACATGGTCGAAACCTTCGAATATCTCAACAGGAACAAGTCCCTGGTTCCCGACAAGCAGTTCCCTTTCGCTGTCCGATCTGATCGGGTCACGGCCGGTGTATGCATGGCAGGTAAGTATCGATGGGATCGATGGGTCCATGTTATCCTTGATCACTGCAAGAAGGAACTCGAGTGCATCCTGGTGGCTTTTTATCCCTTCTTCCGGGTACAATGACCTTACGAATACCTCATCGACGAAGGGGAGCGCAAATATCTGGACCTTGTCTCCATTTCCATCTTCGATGATTATCGGCTCTGCAATACGGTCATACCTGCATCTGAAATGGATTCCGCTCCTTTCCAGTATGCCGGAGGCGAAATCGAGACGGGTGGGAGAATC
>JAYEPK010000493.1:0-8901 GCA_034723935.1 Thermoplasmatota archaeon | reverse complement strand
TGGATGGGAGATGAAGGAATATTGTGTGGAGCTCGTCACTGTCAGGCTATATGTGAAACCGCTTCTTGCAGACATGGTGGGGGTGTCCTAATGGGTATCAGGAAGAGCCCGGATACCGAAGAGAGTGCCGCTCCCCGAAATAAATCTCAAGAGAAGCCGATACTCATCGTTTACCTGTTCTGTATCATCCTTATGATCTCAAGTGTGGCCTCACTCTTTATTTCACCGGATGCGATAATGTTAGATGATGATGGTCACGTCGTCGTCCCTTTCGATATGATAAACAAAAGGATGGGCAACTATAGTTCAGGTCTTGTAGGTGGGCACACATCCAGTGAGATTGAATTACTTCAATTGGACAGTTCTTCAAGACTGCTGGTCAACAACTATGACGGATACAGCCTTGAGGTCCCTTCCAGATGGTTTCTTGATGATAAGGAATTCGGATATGTTCTTCACTTAAGGGATGGGAGCACTAAAATCACATTGTTCAAACATGGCTTGAACCTCTCTTTCGAGCGTGTGTCCAACTACATCTGGTATTCCAATGATAATATCAGGAAGGATTACGGCCCCATCACACGCATCTCTGATCATACAGAAATTATCGGGGACAGGGAATTCACAGTCGTTACATATGAAAGGGACCCCATCACAACGATAGAGGATGACATGACCCAATACAGGCAGTATCATTTCAACTATGGGAACATGTCCGTGTTCTCCTTCATACTCAAGACGAATTCCACGAACTGGGATAGTGTGATCGATCAACTGGAAGATTCGCTTTCCACCCTTCAGATCTGGGATGTAGATTACCAGGAGGATGTTTCCCCCGTTCCGCAAAAGAGCATTGACGAGGTGCTACTGGAGGGAGACTCAAGAACACTTCATATACCCGATGGAAAGAAGGTCTTCGGTCTCTGGCATCAGACCCATGAGTATTACTGGAGCGAGATGGATGAACTGGAAGAAGATGTGGAGTATGATTTCCACTTCATAATGGACTATTTCAATTTCCGGACCACCTTCAGCGATACGCGTGAGTATCTCGAGAAACAGTATGTTGAGGGAAATGTGATGCTCATCAGCCTTCAGCCTTATGTCTCATCCCATGGTGAGGACTATGACGGGAATGTGGTAATGTTCGATATGCTCAATGGTGAATATGATCAGTATCTCATCGAATGGGCCGTGGGTTTAAAGGATCTCGGGGAGCCAGTTTTCCTGAGGTTCGGGAACGAGATGAACGGGGACTGGACCCAGTGGTGCTCGTGGTTCTACGGTCTCGATCCGGACCTGTTCATCATGGCCTGGGCCAGAATCCATACGATCTTTGAATATATAGGAGCTGACAATGTCCAGTTCGTATGGAATCCTCATGATCGGACCTATCCGGATTATGATTGGCAGGCACCATACTTGTATTATCCCGGTGATGATATGGTCGATTGGATCGGTCTGACCGCTTACAACAACGGTGTTACACGACCAACGGAGGTCTGGAGGGATTTCGAGGAATGTTACTCAGATCTCTACGATGATTACATGAGACGTTTTTCCTCCAAACCCTTTATGATAACCGAGTTCGCCTGCAACGAGATCGGGGGGAACAAATCGGAATGGATCGAGGAAGGGTTCCGCTCTCTCTTCGACAATTACCCGAACATCTGGATGGCCGTCTGGTGGAATGGGATCGATGATACATGGATCTACGACATTGATTCATCGGAGGGGTCATTGATGGCCTTCAAGAATGCGATGAAGGACCCGGCGGTTCTGAAGGACCCGGTAACAAGAGAATGAGCCGTTTCGCTGATACATGTCTCATGTGCGGATAATCAATATATGTCAACCCAGGGATAGTGATACAGGAGGCGACGGACGAATAGATAGTATCCTCTGTTTTATTATTCCTCGCCATATCAGGTCGCTCTTTGCAGTTCGCCGCCTTCTATCAATATCTCGGACCCCTATCAAAAGCATCGGGCTCCGAACCTTTGAACACCCCTCAATTCAATTTGTCCCATTACTTCTAACGATATCTCAATTCTGCAAAAAATGTAACTTAAAAATAAAAAAAAAGAGGGGAGCTTGTCCCCTCCTTGAAACTAACGACAAGAAGGGCCTAGTAGTCCATTCCGCCCATTCCCGGAGGCATTCCGCCCATACCGCCCGGAGGCATTCCGCCGGGTGCACCGCCGCCGCCGGACTTGGATGCGATGACATCATCGATCCTGAGGACCAGGTTTGCGGTCTCTGTTGCAGCCAGAATGGCCTGGGTGCCGACTCTCAGAGGCTCGAGGACGTTGAGCGCCCTCATATCCTCTATGAGTCCGGTAAAGACGTTCACACCGTGGTGTTTCTTCCCCTCGGAGTGCGCCTTGTTTATTTCGATTATTGTGTTGATCGGGTCAAGACCAGCGTTCTCGGCAAGTGTTCTCGGGACGACCTCAAGAGCTGTTGCGAAGGCTTCGATGGCGAACTGCTCCCTTCCGCCTGTATTGATGGCGAAGGTCCTGAGCTCCCTTGCGATCTCGACAGAGACCGCGCCGCCGCCGGCGGTCATCTTCCCGTCCTCGGTTGCAACCGCGACAGTGGAGAGTGCATCATGCATTCCTCTCTCGATCTCATCGATAACGTGATCGGATGCTCCCCTGATCAGTATTGAAACTGCCTTTGCGTTGGTGCACCCGGTGACGAAGGTCATGTCATCCCCTCCTATCTTCTTCTCCTCAACGATCCCAGCGGATCCGAGATCCTCTGATGTGATGTCGTCAAGGTTGGAGACGATCTTTGCTCCGGTTGCCTTGGAGAGCTTCTCCATATCAGACTTCTTGACGCGCCTTACCGCGAAGATGCCCTTCTTTGCCATGAAGTGCTGCGCGAGATCATCGATCCCTTTCTGACAGAACACTACGGTGGCTCCGGAGGCCTCTATCTGGTCTACCATCTTCCTGAGGTAGTTCTCTTCGTTATCCAGGAACTGCTGGAACTGGTTGGGGTCGGTGATCTGGATCTTTGCATCGACCTCTGTCTTCTTGACCTCGAAGGCTGTATTCACGAGAGCGATCTTTGGTTCCTTCAAGAATGTGGGCATTCCTTCATGGACCCTTTCCTTGTCCACAATTACACCTTCTATGAGATTTGTATCGTTGATGGACCCGCCCTGTTTCTTTTCGACCTTGATGTTGTCTATGTCAGCGGTCTTGGTGCCGTCTCTCTCCTCGACAATGGCATGGACGGCCTTGACGACGATATCGGCCAGAAGGTCCTTCTTGTCTCCAGCGGACTTTCCGGTCATAGATGTCTTGGCTATATTGAGAAGCGCCTCTTTGTCGTCGTTGATGTCCATGGAGATCTCGTTAAGGACATCCACGGATTTCTCGGCAGCGAGCCTGTAACCTTCGGTGATGAGAGTAGGGTGGATGTTCTTCTCGATCAGGTTCTCGGCGAGCTTGAGGAGCTCTCCTGCGAAGATGACCGCAGTGGTCGTCCCATCGCCGCACTGTTCGTCCTGGGTCTTTGCGACCTCGATGACCATCTTGGCGGCCGGGTGCTCCACATCGACCTCCTTGAGGATGGTGACACCGTCATTGGTGATCACAACATCTCCCATGGAGTCCACGAGCATCTTGTCCATTCCCTTGGGGCCCAGTGTGGTCCTTACTGCATCTGCAATGGCCTTTGCCGCTGCGATGTTGTTCACCTGTGCGCCCTTTCCTGTTTTTCTATCTGTTCCTTCCTTGAGAACAAGGATGGGTGTTCCTCCTGCATACATGTCGATCTTTTCCTCCTTAATAGGGAGTGCTGTGTATCGGTCACTTCTATAAATAACTTGCCCCCAGTCACGCTTCTATATAATATTATCTCAACTAAGAGTTGTTCACTCGAGCATCAATAGAGGTTGTTTTCCACATCTGGTCAGAAGCAATCCATTTATATCTGGTGTATTTTACAAGAGGTGTTGAGGGATACATTTTACCCTTGACGAGGTAGATCCGTCATGAATGAGGAAGAACCGCACCAACGTAAGACCACAGGAGGTATGGGCCTTGGCATTAATAGGTATGACCAGGATAAGGTCAGCCGCCCCTTCGTCAGCCCATGCTATGTTGGATAGGTTCATCAAGGCCATACCCGAACGGATAAGGCCGGACAAGGTCCTTTTGAAACAATCCATACTTGTTCTTCTGGCCTGCGCGTTGATCGACCTTTTTCCAGGTTTCTTCATGGGTCGGTTCGAAGAGTATCTGGTGCTTGTTCCGGGACTACTTATGATACTGCCTCCGACCGTAGGTCTGAGAGGCAACATCTTCGGGGCTCTTGCCGCAAGGGTCAGTTCCAGGCTCCATCTGGGTACCATTGATCCTCATTTCCGTCAGAACAAGGAGTTAAGGGTGCACCTTCTCGCTTCCGGCGTGCAGCTGGTAATGCTCTCGGTCGCCATTCCCCTTGTGGGCCTCGTGATGGGTATATTGTTCTCCATCGAGATGGCCGGAGTACATGAACTGCTGTTCATCTCGATATCCGGAGCTCTGATCTCCGGTTTGCTGATGTTCGCGATCTCCCTGGGTATAACGTTCATTTCCTTCAGAAAGGGTTGGGATCCCGATAATGTATCCGCACCGATAACAGCGTCTGCAGGGGACATTCTAACAATTCCCATACTGTTCCTCTGTGCATTCTTGGCGCTGAACCTGCCGACAGGCCTGGTATGGATGCTCTCCCTGACAGCGACCCTTGTGATCATTCTCTCTGGTATCCTTCTGTCCTTATCCGAAAAGAAGAGATCGACAGCGATCCTGAGGGAAGCCATTCCGATTGCGATCCTTGCTGTGGTCATCTCGACGATCTCGGGTCTGTTCCTTGGAGTAGCTTTCAACTCGTTCCTCAAAGGGAGCCTGTTCCTGATCCTCATACCGGCCTTCAACGGGCAGGGGGGCTCGATGGGATCCATCCTTGGTTCCCGGGTTACCTCGGCGGCATATCTTGGTCAGGTAAAGATAACGAGAATACCAAACCAGCTTGCCGTGTCCTCTGCTGTCTCTTTGATGATCATATCCCTCATTGCCTTTTCATTCATAGGCCTCGGGGGAGCCTTTCTGGGATACATTGCAGGTGGGCTGTCATTCAACATACCCGAGCTTGTGATAACCTTGCTAATAGGTTCGGTGCTCATAACCATCTCCACCTCAATGATAGCATACTACATTGCTTACCTCTCCTTCAAGATTGGTCTGGACCCTGACAATGTGGTGATACCACTTCTCACTGCATGCATGGACGTGGTCGGCTCCGGTTCTCTCATCCTGGGAATGATCATTACCGGGATACTGTTCTAGATGAGGGACGGAAATTATCGCGGTCCGAAGGCTTCCATCCTGCTTGGGTCTATTCCTTCCTGTAAATGCCATGTTTGAAGAAACCGTTATCTATGGGAGCTTCATACCCTCAAAGCGGTGGTCCATTGACCGATGATATCTATCAGGGATACAGGGGTCCTACCCTCGAGGTTCTCAAGAGGGAGAAGGTTGCAGTCTGGGACAGGATCGTCGTTGAGACCCAGGAGGGAAAGGTGGAAGGAATACTTCTTCCAAGGTCCGCCGGTAATGACGAGCATCTGGTCCTGAAGATGATAACAGGATACAATATCGGGATCAGGTACGATAACGTAGTTTCAATCGAGCAGAAGGGTTCGAAGAAAGCAAACTACAAGATACCCGAAAAGGAATTTCCCTTTGACGAGGCAAAACCGAACGTAACGATCCTTGGTACCGGAGGTACGATCGCGTCCAGACTTGATTACAGGACAGGGGCGGTCATCCCCGCATTCACTCCCGGTGAGCTCTTCGGCGCGGTTCCGGAACTTGCGGACCTTGCGAATATCAGCACCCGGAAGCTCTTCGGTGTATTCTCGGAGAATATGGGTCCTCATCAGTGGAAGACCCTGGCAGAGAACATCAAGAAGGATATTGAAGGGGGGGTAAGAGGTGTCGTGATCGGTCACGGGACCGATACCATGCATTACACGGCTGCTACGCTCTCTTTCATGGTGCAGGGCTCACCTGTGCCGATCGCATGCGTTGGAAGCCAACGCTCCTCGGACCGCCCATCGTCAGATGCTGCAAGGACGCTCATAGGATCCGTTACCACTGCTGCATACTCCGATGTGGCAGAGGTCGTTGTAACAATGTTCGGAACGACATCTGACAAGTTCATTTACATCCATCCCGGAACAAGGGTGCGGAAGATGCATTCCTCCTATCGAAACACGTTCAAGACTCTGGGAGATCGACCCATCGGGATGGTCCAGGACGGTAAGTTCACCTATTTCAAGAGGGATTACCTGAAAAGAAGGGACGATACGGATGTTCGGATATACCCGAAATTCGAAGATAAGGTGGCGATGTTGTATTACTATCCCAATATGCACCCTGATATCCTGGAGAACATGATCGACAAGGGATACAAAGGGATCATAATAGCGGGGACCGGGTTAGGTCACGTCAACAAGCCACTTTACGATCCCATACAGAGGGCGAAAGAGGAGGGAATACCGATGTTCATGGCAGTACAGACCCTCTTTGGATACACCCAGATGTTCGTTTACGATACCGGAAGGGACCTAATGGCGCGTGGGGTTGTCCCGCTCAATAACATGCTTCCAGAGGTGGCGTACTGCAAACTTGGATGGGCCCTTGGACAGGTCCAGGAACCGGAAGCCGTCAAGAAGATGATGCTGACACCCATTGCGAGGGAGACCACCCCCCGGGAGCAGTACAACGGTTTCATCATGGGGCAGGCAGGTATCAACTCTGTGGAGGAGTTCCTCGAAGAGTATTCCTGACCACCCGGAAGCCTGCAGGAATATCTATTTAAGCAAATAATACAATTGCTAACTACCAGGCCAGGGATACCTTGGTCGTTAACAGCTCTTCGGAGGTGATGTATTATGGGCGGTACCAACGGTGTAGTTTTCAAGGCGGTGATCGTGATCGCCAGTGTTTTCCTTTCATTTTCACTCGTTCATATCATATCCGTCGATTCCGGCGGTATGAAATACTTGGAGACCGGCGAGGGGTCCGTGACCGTCCCTTCGGTCTACAAGGAAGTTGTGCCCCTCGGTGATTTCGATCAGGACGGGTTCGAGGACCTTGCCCTGGCAATGCCTGGAAGGAATTCCAACGGACTTGATGCGGGATCCGTTGCCATATTCTGGGGAAGCGATGAAGGGTTCCCTCCTCTGGATATTGAGAATGCCGACCTTGTGATACACGGAGATACTTACTCGCTCTTCGGGCAAAGCGTTGCCGCATGGGATTATTCCGGAAATGGTTGGCTCGATCTTGTCATAAGTGCACCCAATGCCGGGAACGGTACTGGCGTTGTCTATATCTTCGATTCCACGGATGTTAACGGAGCATCATCCGGTTCGATCTTCACATATGAATGGTCCGATATGGAGCTTACCGCTCCCGATACCTATTTTTTCGGCTCAAATATTGAGGTCGGGGGAATGACAGAAGATGATCTGGATGATCTGATGGTCCTCTCGGTCGGGAACTCGATACACCCGACAAAGGCGCAACTTTACAGCGGTGGGGTATTGCCCGAGTTTCCCTATGAGATACTTCTCGATAACGGAAGTGTGAACAACAGGACAAGGACACTGACGCTGGACCTCTACGGGACAGGGGTCGGATCATTCATCTATTCCTCCCCTGACAGAGGGGCGGTTACCATTGTCCAGATGAACATATTCTTCGACCGGTATCAACTTCCAGGCGCCAATTCCACGGGTGTTGTGGACTTTGAAGGGTCCATAAATGAGACGGGAGATACATGGGGTCGTGGAGCGGGAGATGACGGTTGGGACACTTCCCCCTATCACGTTTATGATACGGATTCCGGAGCTCTTTTTGTTCGCTGGAACGAGGCTACCGGAAACCCACGGGGGCACGATCGTTCCGTTGAGAACATCAACAAGCTTTTCATAGAGGTTGGTGGAGATCAAGGGAGCAGTTATGGGGCGGACCAATCCGGTGCCTACGGTGTATCGTTCCAGCTGTCCTCCGAGAACCTGACCGGTATGAACAGTGCGATCCTTTCCTTTGATTACGAGTGGGAGGATTGGGGTTTCGAGACGAACGAGAGAATATGGATAAAGGCAAGATTGACCGATCCCTCGAATGTTGTTACCTGGCTTGGAAAGGACAAAGATTCTACACCCTCCCCCGATGCCACTACAGAGATATTTACCTTGAAAGGTAAGAACAGTGGTAGTGTCGGAGTGAACATGTTCGGCAGCGGCACCTTTCAAACCGATGTACTGACCTATATCAATGGGCCCGGGGAGTATTATCTGGATATGGGGGGCAAGATCTCCAGGTGGACCCAATCGACCGAGTTCGGAGGTTTCGGGTTCGATAATATCTCACTGGTTTTCAAGACCCTCTCACACGATATCAAGACCCTGACAGGAGCGGGTCAACTTGGGACAGATCTCGAGGGGGTCGATGTGGGAGGCGACGGTCATCCTGACCTTGTCGTATCTTCTCCACTCGACGGACGTATCAGGATATTCAATGGAAGCGAACCTTACTGGTCGGACAAAGCTCTAAATCAGGGTATGGCGAACTACACAATAGAGGGGACTGCCGGAACCGATCTCGGATACCGTCTTCTCCGTGGAGATCCTTCTCCTTTCACCTTGAATGAATCTTTGATGATCACCGAGCTTCAGAGGTCCGAAGAGGGAATGGGAACGGGTGCAGTCCACTTGTTCGAACTTCCTCTTGGCAGCTCTCTGTTGACCCTTGATGATGCTCATGAGATGAACATGGCACCGGCAGGTATCACTGACCTCGGCATGGATCTTTTGAACATCGGGGACCAGGA
>JAYEPK010000492.1:0-8907 GCA_034723935.1 Thermoplasmatota archaeon | reverse complement strand
GTTTCCTGGGACAGCTTGCGGATGATATCGGGGAAAGCCTGTTCGAAGAAGGTATCGAGCATCTGATAGATGTTCAAAGGTCCCGTATCTTCATCGAGGTCGATGAGATCGAAGGCACATCCAGGGTCCTGAGGCAGGTCCCCGGTATCTATTCGTTCAGTGTTGTGGAGCGCTCCCCCTCCGAAAGGAAGGAATTGATGAAGGCCCTGAGTTCATATGGGAAGGAAAGGATAACCGAAGGTATGACCTACGGTCTCAAGGTGAAGAGGATAGGGAATTCAAATTATTCCAGCCAGGAGATCGCCATTGAAGGGGGTGGGGCTGTTATATCCCATCTACCGGAAAGCTCGGTAAAAGTGAACCTCAGGGATCCGGACATCTGGATAGAGGTTGAGATAAGGGGGCCGAAAGCATATATCTTCACGGAAAGGACGAGGGGTATGGGGGGAATGCCAGCTTCATCTCAAGGGAGGGTCGCCCTTTTTCTCCCGGGTATGGAAGATGGAGCCACCGAGAACGATCCAGAGGTGAAAAGGGCGTTATTGTCATCTTTCCTGATGAGGAGAAGAGGGTGCAAGGTCATTCCCGTTGTCGAAGAGGCAAACGGAGGTCTCTGGAAGGATGTCCTTGAGCGGTCCCCGTATGGTCCGATCGGAGAACCGTTCATTCTTTATGCTGGAGAGAGGATTGAAAGCTCCCTGATGTCCGCTCTTTCAAAGCTCAAGGTCGATGGTTTGGTCTATCCCTATCCGATGGAACGGATCATGGACCGTATCAATTTAGGTGAGATGCCCTTCGTTACCCTGTATCCAACGGTGTCCATGGCCGATGATGAAGTTCAGCGGTGGCTAGATGTTTTCTTTATAGTTGGGAACTTATGAACCTGAACTTATCAGTTCGTGATATCGTCATTGGGTAAAACTACGACATCTTGCCGATCTTTACCCGATGAAGATGCTCGCAGAACCGGAGTCCGAAGGAACCGATTCTGCTTGAGTCCATATGTTGAATACGCTTTGATACGTGTCAAAGATCAAGTATTCAACTATAAATAGAGGAAGTGGCATGAAAAGCTCGGACCCCTTCATAGGGTTTAAATAAACTACTTATACAGTGATTTGATTAATAGACTTCCTCACCTGGGGTCAATTGGCCCGGGGTGTAAGGAAAGCACAGGTGATAAAATGGAGATCCATGTTCAGAACGTTGTTTCCTCATCATCCGCTGGAGTCCCTCTGGACCTTCAGAAGATATCTATGGCACTGGATGAGGCAGAATACGTACCCGAGAAGTTCCCCGGCCTGATCTACAAGGTAAAGAAACCCAAGACCGCGCTTCTCCTCTTCTCGAGCGGCAAGCTTGTATGCACGGGGGCAAAGAGCGTCAAGATGGCCGAAGAGGTCGTTGGAAGGGTCCTATCGATGATAAAGGAGATGGGTGTCGATGTGGATACAAGTCCCAAGGTCACGGTCCAGAACATTGTTGCGACCACTGATCTGGGCAGAGAACTGAACCTGAACTCCATAGCAATAACACTCGGTCTCGAAAAGGTAGAGTATGAACCTGAACAGTTCCCCGGCCTTGTATATCGTGTTGCCCACCCGAGGGTCGTGGCCCTCCTATTCGGTTCAGGCAAGATAGTATGCACCGGTGCCAGGGAGATAAAGGACATTGGACTTGCCCTTGATGAGATCGTAAAAGAACTGTCCGATGCAGGCCTGTGATCTATTATATCAGGAGGAAGGTTGATGGGATTTAGGATATTCGATAGACTTTTCAGGAGAGGACGAGAGGAGGGTCGTCTCAGGCACGATCGGGAAGAGTACTACGATTACGATGAACCTCCGGCTTCAGAAGACCTTGGCCTTCTTGTGGATCATCATTTCATATATCCTTCCGAGGACGATTACGAGAAGCATGTTGGTGGGATGGAATTCGTGATCGATATTGAGAACAATACTGATTTCCCTATGGGTAATCTGAAGGTCACTATGGGAAAGAGGTTCAAGCTGGGGAAGTTCGGACAACCTCGGATCCCGGACAGGCTCATTGACCCCGGACAGAAGACCCGGGTAAGTGTTCCATTCACACCCATTTACCAGGGAGGAAAGGAACAGTACGAGTTCGAGATATCCTTCTTTGATTTCAAATACAAGGAAGAAGAAAGGATAACCCTTACATCAGAACCGCTCAAGGTGGTGGTTCCCAAGTTCAAGGAGCTGAAGAAGGATGAGGACGGATACCGAATGCTTACGGGTGACCTCTATCGATGGGTCCTCGAGACAGGTGTGATGAAGATCCCACCCAGAGAGATGTATGTTATCCTTATCGGCCGGCTTGAGAAGATGGGTTTCAAAACTTCCGATGAGATGATAAACGAATCCCTCTTTCGTGGGATCAACAAGCTCACCGCAACCGACAGCAAGGCGAGGAAATGGGCGGTCCAGGTTCAGGTAATTGGAAAGGACAAGGAATGCAAGTTCCTGCTCTATACCTACGGTGAGAGGCCCCTTCAAGCATACAACCTTTCAGTGAAGACCCTGCTCAAGATCGACCGTAAGGAAATGATAATGGGTTCACTTGATAAGTGATCTATTTGATCTAAATGGCGGTTAATTTCAAATACGAAATAGAGTGTTTGGATGGTTGGAGTAGTATACACCTGCACGGTTGTGCGTTTGTGGAATAATGGAGTGTTGTGGATGTCAGCGTCATTTTTTAAAAGAGGGGGTTCGGCTGCAGTAAAGCTAACTGTGGCCACAAAGCATGAGATCAATCAGTATGCCCAGAACCTTTCGGGTCAGGGATATCAACTACTGGGGACACCTATTGAATACCGACAGCAGATGACACAGCAACAGCTCAGGGAGTCTGTAAAGGGTTATGCACATCAGAACGGATGCACGCTGGCGGTAGAGGTCCAGGACCCGAACCCTATGGCCAATCCCTTCAATCCTTACAAATATTATCTATTCCAGTACAACGGCCGGGGAGATCCTCCCGAACCACAACTGCCACCTTCTCAATCCACTGGAGGTCAGCAGGGAGGCCAGACATTGGCCCAGTTCACATGCCCGTACTGCAAGAGCACCTTCACATCATATGTTAATCCGGGACAGAACGTTCTCAACTGTCCAAAATGCAGGGGGCAGTCGATGGTAGATGTTCCCGTATCAAACCAGACCACGCAGGGTGGGGGCGGTGGATCGAGTATTCAGGAACAGCTTTCCCGGATCAAGCTCAGGGGCAGGTACAACACAATGGACGAGATGGCCCTGGACACCCTGGAAGTTCTGGGAAAGATAGTAATGTTGGAGGGTGACCTGCTTCCATTTGATGATACCGGTGAATTCCTCTATCCCTTCGTGAGGATGAAATCCGCAGGCTATCAACATATAGGGTTCAGGAAGATGGATGTGATCCTTCTCAAGGAGGCCACCCATGATTACAAGATAATGGGTTCGGAACAACATTCCCAGTCCCAGGCCAACGTGAACCCACACAAGGACGAGCTCTTCAGTGTCAAGGTCCTTGGAGGCATCAATTTTATGATCCTCGAGGAGTTCAAGGCTCTCGAACCCGACCAGAAGAAGGAAATAATAAATTGTGTCTATCAGTATCTGGCCCAGTATGTTGGTTCGATGCAGGCTTGATCCTTTCGGTCTCTATTATCGCTCGTTCTTGGCAATATGATTATTAGCAAGTAAGCTTTTCGGAGAATATGGAACTCCTCATGGGGAAGCCTGTCGCGGACCGGATCGGCAATGAGGTCATGGAACAGGCAGAAATGGGTGATGAGCTGGTCCTTTCCGTATATCTCATAGGAGATGACAGATCATCGGAGATATATGCATCTTCCAAGGTCAGGAAGGGGGAGCATCTTGGTATCAGAGTGGACCTGAAGAAGTTCGGACCGGATGTAGACCTTGAAGATCTGGAGGCAAGCTTGAATGCCGATGCAGAAGATCCTTCTGTTCATGGTATCATGATAGAACGCCCACTTCCTGATCATGTTGATATCCATTCTCTGATGCGAATTGTTCCTCCACTGAAAGATGTGGAGGGCCTCCATCCGATCAACTATGGACTTATGGGTCTCGGTCGGGAAAGGCTTGTTGGACCGACACCCCTGGGTTCTCTGATGTTGATGAAGCATTACGGAATCGAACCGGAAGGACGCGAGGTTGTGATAATTGGAAGGAGCCCGAACGTCGGTAGACCGCTTGCAACGCTTCTTTCCCAGAAGACGGTATGGGGAAACAGCACAGTGACGCTCGTTCATTCCCGGACCCGCGATGTTCCTTTCCATACCAGAAGGGCGGATATAGTGATAACGGCAGTAGGAAAGGCAAGGATGCTGAAAGGTGATATGATCCGGGAAGGAGCGGTCCTGATCGATCTCGGTATCAACCCGGAGGGTAAAGGTATTGTCGGTGATGTTGATATGGACAGCGTGAGGAATAGAGCGAAGATGGCAACTCCCACTCCTGGTGGGACAGGTCCGGTCACCGTATCATGTGTTTTCCTGAACCTTGCAAAGGCCTACAAGGTCCAGAAAGGTGATCTCACACCATTTTCGGACCCCTTGGTAAGCATGATATATGACGTACACAGATGACCGTGTGGTTAACATGACAGGAGTGGCAAGGTGCCAGGGATGTGGGGAGTATGCCTCCGAGATATGGGGTCGGAAGGATGTTTGCCCCTCATGCGGCGGGAAACTTTTGAGGGAAGATGTCGAGATGCCCCTGAGCAGGATACCCAGGGTCCTCAATATATTCGGAATACTCGCCATGTTGTTCGTTATGGTAATTTTCATCTATTTGCTTGCGGGTTCCGCTGGTTCCGGAACACCACGAGTGATAATGGTAATCGTTGCCGTATTGGCAGGTGTCTGCTTCCTTTCCTCCCTGGCCTTACAGTACAAGCTCGAGAGCAACGCACGGATCGAGCATTCAACCCGCTTCAATATAAGGAAGAAGAGGAAGCTCCGGGTGATGGATAATGAGATGAACAGGATCAGAAAGGGGTCTGTCAAGCGCCGAAGGCCCAGAGGGATCACGGCAAGCAAGATACCCATCAGGAAATAACTTTGTTCTGTCAAGGTCAATACCACATTATACTCTATTGTACGTAGGATAGTTTTTAATAATGAGGTCTTATTCAGAAATTATTCCATCTCCCTACGGGGAAGGTGGGATGGTTCTGCAAGGAGGCAAATCGATGCGTAAATCGACCTTTACCATGTTGATGGTGATGGGGTTGCTTCTCACCTGTGGTTTTGCACTTTCAAATGTGAATGCCGCACTTGGTGGGGAAGAGGCCAACAGGTCCATGATAACCACGGAGTCCGGGGATGATACATATTTCCTGGACAGAACCGATGGATCATGGTTCATCATCGATCAATTCACGGATAATGCTAGAGAACTGGAGATAAAGCTGTATGTAACCAATCCGGATACCGAGATCCATGATATCAGGATAACTCTTGATGCGCCGGATGATACGGATTGGTCTGTCAACATCACTGATATCTGGGGTGTTGATGAGGATGATATCGTCGAGAACGTTGACGGATCGGATTTCACCGTAATGCAGCTGGAAGCAGGGGTGCAGGTCACTGTTATCCTTGAAGCCTCTTATACAGGTAAGGATCAAGATGCCAGGGAAACAGTCAATGTACATGCTGGTATCGACGGTTCTATCCAATCATCGATCATCTTGAACTTTGAGACCTATGAGGGTAATTACTGGTGGATAGTGGCCGCCCTGGTTGCTGCCATCATCGGACTTGCCTTCGCCGGTCTGACTTTGAAGACCATCATGAAGAAGGAGGTTGGCAGCGAGAAGCTCAAGGAGCTCAGCGGGTACATCAGAGATGGTGCAACCGCCTTCCTGAACGCGGAATACAGGGTCATTGTATTCTTTGTTATTGGCATAGTCGTGTTCCTGGGAATTCTCGTTCCCACCCTTGGAATGAACTGGATGATAATTCCAGCATTTCTTTTCGGTGCTCTCTTTTCGGCCACTGCAGGTAATATCGGAATGAGGGTTGCCACAATGGCCAATGCCAAGACCGCTTGGGCCTGCAAGGACGGCCAGAAATCAGGACTGAGGGTTGCATTCAACTCCGGTTCCGTGATGGGACTTACGGTGGTCGGTCTTGGCCTTTTGGGTGTAACACTTCTCTATATCATATTCGGTGATGTGGAGATGCTTTTCGGTTTCGGTTTCGGAGCTTCCTCCATTGCGCTGTTCGCAAGGGTCGGAGGTGGAATATATACCAAAGCAGCCGATGTGGGAGCCGACCTCGTCGGAAAGGTCGAGGCGGGAATTCCGGAGGATGATCCCAGGAACCCCGCAACCATCGCCGATAACGTCGGTGACAATGTCGGTGACGTTGCAGGCATGGGAGCTGACCTTTTCGAGTCTTATGTTGACTCCATTATCGCAGCAATGGCCCTTGGTATCATGGGTGTGTCCGCTCTGGGTTCCGATCTTTTCGGAGGCGGGGCAGCCGGTGTCGCAACGCTCCTTCCGATCCTTCTTGCAGGTATCGGTATCATCAGCTCAATGATCGGAACCTTCTTCGTCGGCGCAGGCGGAAAGAACGCCGATGCTCACAAGCAGCTGAACCGGGGGATCTGGGTCTCGGCCGGTGTGATGGTTCTGGCTTCCCTTGGTCTTTTCTTTGCCTTCTTCGGAGGCGAGTCCAATTCCACGGAACTGATCGCAGCACTTTTCATATCCCTTGCCACCGGACTCGGAGCAGGGATCGTTATCGGGAAGGTTACGGAATATTACACTTCCGACCACGCAAAACCGACCCAGAAGGTCTCCGAATCTTCGAAGACAGGAGCTGGACCCAATATCATCGCAGGCCTCGGTCTCGGTATGATCTCTACAGCCGTCCCCGTGATCGCTGTTGTGGTAACGATCGTTGTTGCCTTCTCCATGGCCGGGCTTTACGGCATTGCGCTGGCAGCCGTTGGTATGCTGTCAACACTTGGTATCACCCTCGCAACCGATACATATGGTCCCGTAGCTGATAATGCAGCAGGACTTGCCGAGATGGCAGGTATGGGCAAGGATGTCAGGCGGACCGCGGAAGAACTCGATGCTGTTGGGAACACCACGGCAGCCATCGGAAAGGGCTTTGCGATCGGCTCTGCCGGACTTACCGCCCTTGCGCTCTTCTCTGCTTTCACGCTGGCAGCGAACCTTGATCTCTCTCAGTTCACCCTTATGAACCCGATGGTCATCTCCGGACTTTTCATCGGCGGACTTCTGCCCTTCATCTTCTCCGCTCTTACCATGCAGGCGGTCGGTGATGCGGCACAGGACATGGTGGAGGAGGTCAGGAGGCAGTTCAAGTCCATCAAAGGCATCATGGAGGGAACGGCAAAACCTGATTACGAGAAGTGTGTCGAGATCTCCACCCAGGGTGCACTCAAGAAGATGATATTCCCCTCCCTCCTCGCCGTATTGGTTCCCATAGTGGTGGGATGTATCTCTATGGAGGCCCTCGGAGGACTTCTTGCAGGGTCCATCGTTACCGGTTTCGTTCTTGCTGTGATGATGGCAAACGCCGGCGGAGCATGGGACAATGCCAAGAAATACATTGAATCAGGGCACTTCGGCGGAAAGGGTTCCGACGCTCACAAGGCAGCCGTTGTCGGAGACACAGTGGGTGATCCGTTCAAGGACACCTCGGGACCTTCGCTGAACATCCTGATCAAGCTGATGTCCATCGTGTCCCTCGTGTTCGTGCCCCTGTTCCTCGTCATCAACGGACTGCTTCCGTTCTGATGCGGGAATGGAATATGTCGGGGAGCTCTTTTCGGGCTCCCCTTTTTATTATTTTTATTTTTTAAGAAAGGCTGTGGAATTGTTAAATAGGATACCCATGTTTAATCATTCAACCTCGATGAGAGGTTGATCCAGTCAGGGGGAATGACCTATCAATGGGATGAAAGATGTTCTAGTAGCTCTATGCCTAATAGCAAGCGGAATGTTCCTGTTCACGATGCCGGGCGATGTTGAATCGATGAGTTTCGACCCGCGGTGGGATGTTGATGAGAACAGGACTGTTGTATGCAACGCATCATTCGACCAGTACTCGGCCGAGCCGATCAGCGACGGCGAGGGGGGCCTGATAGTGGTATGGGTGGATTACAGATCAGATGATTACGAGGATATCTATATCCAGCGGCTATCTGCTGACGGCACTCCTCTTTGGGAGGAGAACGGGATACTGCTATCTGACGATAACAAGGATCAGGAGGATCCACAGATCATCAGCGATGGGTCAGGCGGGGCTATCGTCCTGTGGAGTGGGTCAACCGGTTTTGGGAATGATCTCTTCGCACAGCGCGTGGGTCAGAATGGAGCTATCCTCTGGGGGGAGGAAGGGCTTACTGTCTGCGGTGCCGAGAATGGCCAAATGTATACGAAGATGATCAGCGATGGGTCGGGTGGAGCGATATTCACGTGGGGGGATATGAGGGACATCGGGTATGATATATACGCCCAGAGGATAGATGGTGACGGGGGTCTGATTTGGGAGGATAACGGAACAGCCATATGCACCATTGTCGGGGATCAGGCGCGGCCGGAGATAACCTCCGATGGAGCCGGTGGTGCGATAATCACCTGGAGAGATACCCGGGCTGTTGCATCCGACATATACACTCAGCGTGTGAATCAGGATGGAGAGGTGCAGTGGACGGAGGATGGTGTGGAAATATGCTCGGGTTTTGGGATGCACAGACACCCCAGGATCTCCGGGGACGGGTCCGGGGGAGCGGTGATAACGTGGCAGGACGGAAGGGACGGGAAAAACATCTACGCTCAGCGGGTGAATGCTTCCGGAGCACCATTATGGGGTGAGAACGGAAAAGCGGT
>JAYEPK010000491.1:0-2003 GCA_034723935.1 Thermoplasmatota archaeon | reverse complement strand
TCTATCCTATTGTATTCCCGATCCGGGGTTATCTCATATCTTTCCATGGTGTTCCATGGTGTGTCCAACTGACAGATTATTCTGAACTCCCCATCAGGGGCCTGACCCTCCAGATCATCGATCAGACCCCTCGTAAGTCCCCCTAGATTATTATCCCCATTGACAAACACCATGAAGGTCCACGCTTCCTCCTCTTCATTCAATATCAGGAGCTTTTCGTATCTTGGTTGTTTCCTCCAGTAGGTATGGACACCATCCGGTGATAGGACCAGAACCTCCCAGTAGTATTCTCCCGGAGGCATATCCTCGGAGATCCGAAGGATCTGCTCTTTATCAGATTCAAAATAATACTTTAAAGAGTCTATATTGATGTTCTCGAAAATGGTCTTTCTGGCATATTCATTCTCCTCGATGTCATATATCACGACATCCACTCTTATCCCTGCAATGAAATGCCAGAGAAGACGATACCAACCGTTCAAACACAGATCTATGGAAAGATCCTCTCCTGGGAGGAGCTGAAGCCCAAAAGCCTGATAGGATACATCAATGTCCCATTCCGGAGTGTGGGTCCAGACGTTGAACCAGCAGTCCGAGACCTTCCTTTCGACACCGTCATCGGCTGTAACCGTAACGTTCACCACATCGTTCCATAGTGAATCATCTGTGTGCGTTGCTGTGTAATGGACCATGGACATTCCATTTTGATCAGTATAGGTGATCTGTTCTGACAGCCAACCCCTCGTCACTGACCAATCGATCCTCACACCGGCTGCCGGGTATCCTCCCCTTGTCGCTGTGACGGTCAGGTTCAGACTGCCCCATCTCCTGCAGTTCATATTGTCCGTTTCAACTGTGATATTGAGAGGAGCGATCTCCTCAACTATCATGAAATCGAAAGTGGCCTCTCCTATCTCGTATCTCTCCGCACCATAACCGGATCCTTGAATGCTTATCCATATCCTGGCCCTTCCTATCCCGTTGGGAGGCCCATAGGTGATCTTTCCGATACCATTGATAGGATCAACGATGCTGTGATCGACTATTGTTCCTATATAGACAGAGCTGGCCCCCATGGTCGAGAATTGAGCGGGGTTTCCATCTACCGTGACATGGATGGAGAAGTCCACGGGATCCGAACCGTTGAGGATCATCTTTGGACCCAATATCTCAACCTGGTATCTGAAGGTAATATGCAGGGTCAAGGTACCATTGGGATTGAACTTTGGTCCATTTCCCATCCATGCTATCAGGGTAACATCAAATGTGTGGTTTATTTCATCTGGAGCTTTGTATGTATAGGTACAGTATCCGTCCCTATCTGTTTGGATCGAGTGAACGGATGACGGATCGGTATCGAATGAGAGGTTTACCCATGTGTCCGGAACCCCTGTTGCTGAGACACCTTCGCCTTCGTAGAGCCAGATCCGGATATCTGTCTCATCTCCGGGTCCCAGGAGTTTGTCATCTGCTTTTACACTGATCGCAATATCATCAGAGCTTCTTTCCAGTGAATTGGAACCATTCAGGAAAGGGGTTGATATTAAAAGCAGAGATATCAGAATGATCGAAGTTTTCTTCAATACTGCAATGTTTGCTTCCATCGATCGCATGTGTACATCCCTTCTTATCGACCCATCATTCTTCATCGAGCAATCCTTTCCTTGATCTCACCAGAATGACCACAGATAATATTCCAAAAATGATCACAACGAGAAGGATCATCCCAAGAACGAGTAGGAAATAATTTGATTTGCTTTCTTCATCCGTTTCATCCTTGATCGGATCAACCGTCAATTCCATCGAATCGGAATCCCAATAAGTTGCAGCGTTCGTCACATTCAGAGTGATGGTATGATCACCCGGTGTGGTGAAGAGATGACTTGGACCAACTCCATACAGAGTAATGTTCCCGGTGCCATCATTGAAGGTCCATGTATAATTCACAATGCCGACATTGTCCGTGCTGGCACTTCCATCAAAGGTTACAATGGTGCCTTCGC
>JAYEPK010000490.1:0-8941 GCA_034723935.1 Thermoplasmatota archaeon | reverse complement strand
CCCGTCCGGGTCGGTCACCGGATCCCAGGAGAGGAGAGGAGTTGTATCACTGGTCGCCCTGGGTGTGAAGTTGGTGACCGGATCCGGAGGAGAATTTGCATCCGTGGAAACAAGAAGTGTTGAGACCGTTTCGGGACCGTTCAGTCCTCCGGAGCTCGGGATGATCGTTACCAGATAGGTGTGTCCAGCCTTGAAGAGCTGTTCCAGTGATGGGTCCCAGTAAGTATAACCTGGTGTTACCTGGAACATTTCCACGAGATACTCGTCGGTATAACTGTCATAAATGCTCATATTGTAGGTGACGAAACCGCCCTCGGGATCAAACGATGGGGTCCAGGTCATATGAGGCCTTATGCTTCCGGTTATCCGGGGCTGAATCGACTCGACCTTCGTAGGGGGTTTATCCGAGCTGTCATCTATTCCCTCCTTCTGAACTATCACCTGAACGTTCGAGGACACCCCGATGTTGCCAAGGATATCACTTGCCCTGAAGCGAACATAATTGTAGAAACCATACCCGAGAGAGAGGTTGAGGTCCACAATATACCCATCATCCCCTTCCTCGATCGTTCCCCGTACCTCTGAGAGGTTCATCCACAACCCGAAACCATCCACTCCGTTCAATGAACAGGACACTTCAACGGAATCCACATCAACACCGGATGCAAGGTCCTCAAGGTACACCCTGAAGCTTACCTCTGTATTGTTGTTGATCGTTCCGGAACCAGGGGACAAAACGTCCACCCTGGGTCCATTGGGATCGACCCACACATTGTGATCCTGACTGACGGAGTACCTGGGAGTATTACTTTCGAACTGTGTCCTGTCCATTGCCCTGAACCGTATGAGCCCCTGATCACCTTCCAGGAAGGTCACGTTCACAGTATAGAGCAAAGTATGATTATCTACAGACACCGATGTACCCTTTCTCTGCCAAGGGCCCCATCCGTTGGTCTCATCCTGGTATTTTTGATAGAATACGGACCAGGGTTCAACTCCCGACAACTCGTCATAAATAAGTACAGAAAATGGGATGATATTGTCTCTGATCCACCTTCCTTCCTCGGGGGCCAATATCTGGAACTCCGGCCCGGAACCATCGATAACGGGCATGTTCAGTATCTCTGTCCTAACGATAGTGCTGTTACCAGAGGCCGCCTTGGCAGAGACCGAATAGAACAGGTCCAGTTCTCTGTCAACGTTGATAGAGACCATGTAGACCTCACCATTGTAGTAGTTGTAATCGGGAGGATCCGGATAGAGCCTCCTTGTCATGTTGAAAGGACTGCCCGGGAACGGATAAAGAGCATTCCCGGCACTCAGGTAGTAAAGGTTCACCTTGGGATAACCCGGTGCCGGAGCATCGTTCTCTGGATCCATGTAATTGGCCTTGAATGTGAACTTTGTACCAATGCCCCCGATCTCCGGGGTGACCTCAAAGTCAAGGAAAGATGGCGCAAAACCTTCCTCGCCCGACATAGTGGTCCTCGTGTAGTAGATGTCCTTGTCCCCGCTGTTGCGGTTATCGACCCATACGAAAAAGGATCCATCCTTGTCGTTCACGGCAACATCTCCCTGGGACTGTATAACATCCTTCACCGGTGCGTTCACGGTATATACCTCTTCCAGTGTTCCGTTCCAGGCAAGCCTGGTCATCTGAACATCCGATCTCTTATCGGTCATTCCAGGGGATGAGGTCCAGCAGACGGTCAGGTTACCGACATCGTCGATCGCAGCCCTGGGCTCGTATTGATGCCCGGAATTATTGCGCGGGTTCATTATCCTGTTGACCGAAAAGGTCGTTGCGTTGTCCAGCGAGACAACATAGTAGATATCAGCAGAATTGGTTCTGGGGTCGCTCCAAATAACATAGACCGATGTTTCGTCCGCTGCGATCTCCGGATCGATCTGATCGCTGCCTGTGGGATCCGCACTTACCCTTATGGACGATCCGAAGGACTGACCGCCGTTCCGCGAGGTTGCTATGTACACATCCTCATCCCATACCCGATTGTCATTCCAGACAATATGGACCCTGTCATCAACAGGAGCGGAGATGGCTGGGTCCCTGCATTCATACTGTGTCGATACATCACTTACCCTGACAGCATCTGTGAACACGCTCCCGGAAGATGGTAGGCAAGAGGAATAGATCTGATAATTCCCCATACTGTCCCTGTTGTCCTCCCAGACCACATGTATGTCACCCGAGGGAGATGCATCGATATCCGGGGATCTCTGTTTTCCGATAACAGAATCGGAGAGGACCATGTTGCTCCCGAATGATGCCCCTCTATCTGTGGAGATAGCGTAGTATATCATGGGTTTCCCGAGACGCTCATCCTCCCATACAACATAGATATCATCATCGGGTCCAATGGCAGCCCTGGGCACCATCTGTTCGGAGATGTCATCGGCCAGGGTTGTGGTTCTCGACGTGTCATCAACTCGAACCTCTGTTCCGAAGCTCAACCCACCGTTGTGGGATGTCCTGGAATAGATATCCCAGTTTCCGTTCCTCTGGTCCTGCCAGAAAACATATACATCGTTTCCGGAAACAAGAATGCTGGGTCTGTTCTGCTCGGACCCCGTTGTGTCACTATCGACCCTCTTGTCATCCTCGAAGGCTATGGAACCGAAAGCTTCATCCGTTCCAACAGTTGACACAAAGATGATAGAAGCCATGACCAGAATGAAAACAGAGAACAATGCAGGCGTCCAGGAAGTCTCGGCATATCTCATTCATCCACCCCCCATTCCTCATCGAGATCAGTGTCCTCGATCTCATCATTATCGTCCATGTCCTCCATCTCCTCGTAATCGTCCATTTCATATATCTCCCCGTACTCCTCCATTTCATTTTCCTCGAGATCCTCAATTAACTCCTCCTGCTCAGGAGGCTCGATATCCAAAGGACTCTCTTCAAGGAAAGGTCCCGCAGCACTGTAGTTATCCTCGTCAAGCACGAGGTCCCCATCCTCATCAATGGTGCTTTCCCCGGGCACTTCCTCTTCAAGCCTTGGTAGAAGCTCCCTCTTTTTCTTCCTCTTCTTTCCCTTCTTCATCTCCTTTTCCATTTTATCCTTGTCCCCGAGGGTGAAGAGCTGACCGCATGACATACAGTATTCATCTGTGGTCTTCACCTCCGCATTGCAGTACGGACAGTAGGGGACGAAGTTATCCATCTCGTACCTTGCCTCGATCATGGGTCCGTTGTCCACAACCTGTATGTCTCCCACTCCTCTTTTTCCGAGAATGTGGAACGCGATGAAACCTCCTACCAGCATGCCAAGAAGTAGAGCGATCACCAGGAAGAACAGTGCATCACTCAGAATATCCATCATGTTTCTATCCGTATTCTCCGATTCCTCGATCGGTTGGGTCTTCTCGATGACCCTCAGCCTGACCTCCTCCGAGGTCACTCTATTCGTACCATCCGATACCTCGAGCCATATTCTGTGTACGCCGAGTTTCTGCAAGGTAATGTTCACGACGGGGCCGGACCCTATTATCTCATCGGATGGAAATCCTTCGAGATCGGAGAACCACTTGAAGGTCAGATCGGAACCCTCGGGGTCCGAGGACGCGGAAGCATCAACGATCAAACTCTCCCCAGCATGAACTATATCAACCGCCGGGATGAGGGTGAAAAGGGCCGATGGAGCAAGGTCCTGGACCGTGACCTTGAGCTCCAGTGTAAGGGTTTTCGATACAACCCAACCATTTCCTGCCATGTCCCTTGCACGGAACCTTATCCTGTTCAAGGGACCCTCATCCAATTCAATCACGGTGGATGCCGAATATGTGCCCGATCCGGAACCGGCAAGGTCATCGGTCTTTTCCCAGGGTGCGTATCCCCCAACACCATATCTTATCCATCCGGACATCGTTGAGATCGAATACTCCACATCACCTGGTTCCAATCCGGACTCCATCTCCTTGATGGTGGCGGTGACGGTTATCCTGTCCTCATCCAATACCGATGATCCGTTTGGGGTGAAACCTTCGAACTCCGGAAATGTATCATCTATGAATATTGAGACAATATCGCTCTCGACCCAGTTACCGGCAATGTCCACGACCCTCCACTGTGCAAAACCCCACCCCCTGAAACCGGGAAGGAGAGAGACAGAAGCCATCGAACTCGCCCCGTTACCGGTCAAACCCATTCCGACCCATCCTGACCCCCAAAACTCATCCTGAGAGGCTATCCTGTAAGATATGGTGGACAGGTCAAGACCTGAGAGTATATCTTCCATGTATGCTTCGATCAGGAACTCAACAGGTCCAATGAATATCTCATTCTCTTCTATCTCGATGGTTGGTGCGGATGTGTCCATGTTGTAGGAATACGGGAGCGACACCGAAGATATTCCAACAGAATCTGTGATCTTCCACTGGATGTAATGCCCGTAACCATTTGCCACCGGGACAGATGCGTTAAGTGTAAGAACACCCCCGTTCATCATCCTTGATCTCACCGGCATCCAATTCGATAGCATCTTGACATCCGAACGGTAAACACGATAAACAGCGGAATCCGGTTCCAGACCGGCTTCATCATCATGGACCATGATAGAAAACGCATTCAGGTCTGTATTTATCCAGCTCCCCTCAACAGGGAAGGGGTCCGAGAAAATGGGTTCTGTCACATCGATCATTATCGAAAAATTAGTCTCCGGGCCTCGATTTCCAGCATTATCAAATGCCAGTATCGACAGTGTGATGTTCCCCCTTGGGAGCAGTAGGAGGTCACCGGGAACAAGATCAAACATAATATCGACGATATTACCATCATTCCCAAGGATCGTGATCTCGTATCCATTGATCCCGGACCCTCCGGAGTCCTTGACCGGGTTCCAGAAGAGCTCAACAAGTTCGTCATCATCATGGGACCTGACAGAATACTCCTTGCCGTCCGGGTAGATGCAAAAAGAAGACACCTGAGGGGGACATATTGTATCCACATCAAGCTCGAATGTTGCGTTCTCGAACCATATCGCACCTGTTGGAAGGAACAAGGGAGCTATCTGGAACTCCAGACCAGTTGCCCATAGACCCTCTCCGGGAGTAAGGTTCGTAAAGGATAATGTGGAACCTATCAGAACTGCCTCACCAATGCTCAGACCGTCGGGCCTCAGGACATTGAACCGCATTGCCGAGGATGAATTGTCGGATATCTCATTCCCCGTTTTACCGTGAAGAAGTGAAATGTTCTTGACCTGGAATACACTGGAAGAGTTCAGCCATCCGCTCAGCTCTCCCCCCTCATCATCAAGGATCTCGATGCTCGTCTCGTCAAGGCCAACAAAATGATCCACAAGAAAGGGATCACCGAGATAGTTCGTGTCCGTTCCGGTGCTTCCCATTGCCCTGGTAAGGACAGTGTCCGGTTCCGGGAAGTTCCATTCAAGTAGGAGTTGAAAATCGACGAACCAGGTTTGAATGGCATCGTTCGTTGAGGTACTGTTGTTCAGGTCCAGGTGTATCTTGTCCTTGAAGGCACCGGTTGCATCGATGGACATCTCACCTGATACCGTGTCCGATCTGAGGACCACCGATCCCGGCAGGGATGTGTTCATGATCTCCAGCTCTATGAACTGGATATCATCATATCCATATGCTGACCTCGCATTGAACTTCAATCCATAGGGACCTTCGAGAGGTTCCAGGATACTCTTGATCCTGCCCAGCTCTCCCGCTATCTGACTGGCCCCATCCACACTGAATGTGCTTGTCTTGAGATCCCTGGCGAATAAATCCTTTCCTTTCCAGTAATATACAGCCCCGGGAGGTGTCAATTCCTGCAGTGGATCGGCTCCGGTCGCCCCTATCAATATGTCAACCTTTCCATCTCCAGTGATGTCCGCGGATGCAACTGCCACTCCAGCCATGTCCTCATCCGAAAAACCGGAGATTACCGGAAGGGAAGTGGAATTCATCACCAGGTTCTCGGAAAAGAGCCCTGCAATGAAAATATAGACCGCCCCGGTCTCGAAACTGCTTATCGGGTCCTCGAAGCCGGATGCACCGATGATCAGGTCAAGTGACCCACTTCCGGTCACATCACCTATGGAAAGGCCGGAACCGAACCTCATGCCCCTTCCGTCTCCGCAAATCGTCACATTGCTCTCTGTTCTCAGCATGACATTGCCGTTCTGCATCCTGGAAGCAAGGAACTCACCTTTCAGGATATATACGTTCCCGGCCTCTGGAACGCTCCTCTGAAAACCATCACCCTTGCTTGCACCAAGAATGATCTCATCCTTCCCATCACCGTCCATATCCCCTGCCTCGATCTCTGTTCCAACCTCATCAAATGGCCAGGGTCCGAATATCTTGAGAGAATCGTCATCAAGCAGGTCAATTGTCGAAGGCCAGGAACTGCGACCCTTCAGAACATAGGTCACGCCCTGATGGTTGATGGAACCTCTGCTCGACTTGGGAGCTCCGATTATCAGGTCGTTGATACCGTCGCCGTCGATATCGCCCGAACCCAGCGTCTCACCTGCGAACTCCGACTGCATGGAACCCATTATCTTGACATCGTTATCGTTCTTTGAGCTAATTGACATACCGGACAGAGGGCCGAACATGATGTAGACAACGCCGGCGTGATATCTTCCCTGTGATTCTATTCCCGTGTCATAAGGGGCGCTGTAGGCAATATCATCGATCCCGTCATTGTTCAGATCATCCACGACAACGGACGAACCGACCCTTTCCACATTGTATCCGAATATCCTCAGATTGCTTTTTGAGGACATATTATCCTTCGTGTCTCCCCAGTAGATCCTGATCTCTCCGGCATCGTTGAACAGACCTCCCACAGCGGACTTGGGAGCACCTACAACGAGGTCGGGAAAACTGTCATTGTTCAGGTCTCCGCTTGCAAGCGCAGCACCGACCTCCGAATCATCCTCCGCGTTGACGTAGGACAGGTCTGATTCCGTGTCGGCAAGGTATCTCCCTGACCAACCGCCTTCTTCTCCGAAGAACAGGTCCACGTATCCGGTCCTTCCGTCCCCTCCGGCCGGATCTCCGACAACAATGTCATGGTAGCCATCCTGGTCAAAATCATCCATCACAAGGGCCGATCCAAATTGGGATGACGGGAACTTCCCGACGAAGCTGGCATCGAAGGCGCTCCTCTGAGATAGAAGAGAGACCATTCCCACAAGGTCTTCACCTCCAGCTGATGTCATGTAATATGGCGAGCTGATCATGATCTCATCGGATGCATCCTTATTGAATTGGAGTGAATCAAAGGAGATGAACGCACCTGAACCTTCCTGTCCCCCCATAAAGGCCTTGGTAGAATCGGATAGATCGATATTGGACACATTATCCTCTATGGCGAACAGATATGCCTCACCGATATCGAACTGCATGTTGTCTATACCATCGGCATAGGGCAGGGTCACGAAGACCTCGTTCTTTCCATCTCCATCCATATC
The DNA here is from genome assembly GCA_034723935.1 of Thermoplasmatota archaeon. Lineage (GTDB taxonomy): Archaea > Thermoplasmatota > Penumbrarchaeia > Penumbrarchaeales > Penumbrarchaeaceae > JAYEPK01. The sequence continues at coordinate 1,484 of JAYEPK010000490.1, read as the reverse complement.
AAGCACCATGACACCGGAACCCAGTCTATCCGAGGAATCCAGCCCCCAGATGGTCGTGTTAGCATCGGTCCGGTCAAGGTCCATGATCCCGGGTCCAGGAGTCCCGGTGTCATTAATATCGATCCCGAAATAGACATCAGCCTGTCCTGCCATTCTCCTGAACGTATCATGGGCTGGTGCATAAGGCAATCCCACCGTAATGTCTTCCTTTCCATCCTGGTTCAACTCACCCACTGCAAGGGGTGCTTCCTCCAAACCCTCCTCGCCCAGGTCCACCGAGATGATAGGGTCGAAATCAGGCCCGTTATGGACAGGTATGGAGGTTCCAGGGGTAACATAAGGGAACAGGGAGCCCCCTCCGACAACTGCAAGATACCCGCTCCCCTGAAAACGATATGAAAAGACCAGATCATCATACCCGTCACCATTTATATCGCCGGTATCCAGACCATTTCCTATGTGGGAGGCATAGATGTCAGCACCGGAAACGTATCTTCCAAAGTATCTTACAAGTGATCCGGATAGATAAAGGTCCACACTTCCGATACCGGTCGGGTCGCCCTCGATGATCTCTAGCTCCCAGGAACCCATGCACTCGTTCTCGTTCTCGGATTCAGAACTTGACCGCCCGCCATCTCCTTCACTTCTTATGATCAGGTCCTGTGTGTCATCCCCGGTGAGATCTGCAGCATCCATATCGGATCCGAGCTGATCCCCGGCATCCCTTCCATAGATCCTTGCAAAAAGCGGTACCTGATTGATATCGAACCTGGGTTTGAACTGGGATCGTTCCCTTCCTTCCAGCACATACACTTCTCCGGAATCCCTTCTGGCATTTCCGATCCCGTCAGCATAAGGAGCACCAATGATCAGATCATCTTTCCCATCCTTGTTCATATCATGCAAGAGTATACCGGAACCAAACTTGTCGTCCTCATCCGATCCGTATATCAGAATATCACAATCCACATGACCGTAGAGAGGAACCAGTTCGTCCGGATCCCTGGCAAAGAATATCATTACAGCTCCACCTTTTCCAAAAAGTTCGAACTCGGGAGCGCCAATTGCTATATCATCAAGCCCGTCGCCATCAATATCCCCCGCAGCGACGGTGTACCCAAAGCCCCCTGTTCCAAGGGAATTGAACATCGAAAAAGTATCATCTCTTCCCAGGACATTGTAGTTCTGTAAATCGGTCAGGTCGCATTGGAAGAGCGATTCGCCTTCTGTCTCCATGATAAAGGGGAGCACCTGGATCAAAAGGGATGCTATGACCAGTATAGATAGGGTTGAACAATTCCTTGGCAAATCACTACCTCCTCGAGGGGCTGATTCCAGTTAAGATCGGACCAGTCCACAGAGCATGAGCTGGGCTCTGATTTCAACTGATTAGCATTATTAAATAATTTTGGGGCAGAAGTGGTTTTCAAAGGCAAAAAGAATAGACTCAAACAGAATCGCATCCTTCGCATCACGATTCTACA
>JAYEPK010000489.1:0-2006 GCA_034723935.1 Thermoplasmatota archaeon | reverse complement strand
CTCTGGGGGAGCTCGACCGGGGTTCGGATCAGAGATGGCACGGGGATCGATATCCTCGACCATTCCACCATGATCCACGGAGACCTGTCGGTGGGCCTCGACATCGGGACGGTGGATGGTCTTTTCATTTCCTTCTTCAGTTCCACGATACTCGGTGATATGTCCATCCTGGTCTCCATGAGTGGAAGTAGGAACGTTTGGATGGACAACACCACAGCGAACCTGATCGGCAATGATTGTCTCGGTATAGAGATCAACAATGGATACAACATATCCCTGACCTCGACCATGCTGACATCCGTCGGTATCGATGTCGATCTTCTGAGAGTCAAGGACACTGCCTTTTTTTCAATGAATGAAAACAGGCTCGATGCGACCGGGAACGGTTCCACGGCAGCCATCTTCGAAGATGGGACGATCTTTTCCACATTCAACAACTATATTTCCATATCCGGAACGGGTTCTACCGGAACAATGATCAATGGAGCAATTGCCCATCTCGAGATGGACAGGACATCTGTCCAGGGAAGTGAGGTAACAGGATACTCTTCGATGGACTCCATGATAAATGCATCCCATCTGACCATTGAGGTCCCCGGGATGGTCTCTACAGCGTGGAGGTCCATAGATGACAATACACTGGGCATGGAGCATTCGATCATCGATGTTACGGGAACGGATTCCAGTGGTCTGATCATGAGCAGTATCCTGGACAAGGTCGAGCTTCGTTCTGTGGTTGTTACAGGGGACGATGACACGTTCATGACGATGTCCACAAATGGCGGAGTGGTCCGGATGGTCGATACGACCATCAACTCATCTTCTTTCACGCCTGCGGTGAGCGGAACGGGGACGATATTCCACATCCACAATTCCTCAATTCTTGGTGCGGAGAGCTCGGTGTTCCTGGAAGATTCACCTCTATCAACCGTGGAGGACTCATATCTGGGATCCATCAGGACCTTTGTGATCCTCAATTCCACATTGACCATTGACAGATCCGAGATGAACTACACCCTCCACTCTCTGGACTGCATGAACAGGGCGTTCGTGAAGGTGATCGACTCCGATGGCATCGGTCCGAACCTCGACCCCTCGAGCGATGTCGAGGTCTGGAACAGGATCGATGTCAGAACCGTCGACAGGTTCGGAGGTTCTCTCCGGGATGTTGATATCGAGATGAAGAACTGGGACCGGATGGTCTATTCCACCGATCGCTTCTCACCGGGTTCGACCGATCCGAAGACGGACATATATGGTTACATCGAGAAGATACCACTTTTGCATTCACATTACAACGGTTCGAACACTCCTACCCTGGGAGAGACGGCCATAAAGGTATATCTCAAGGGAACCGCCCCCTCAGACTGGTCAGAGTCCTTCACCGCCAACACATCCTATCCACATACGGAGCTTTTAACCTCCCCCGATATTGATCGTCCCATGGTTCCTTTGAACCTCAGCGTATCCCCTCTACCAAACGATGAGATCGCCTTCCTCAAGTGGAACTTGAGCGATGATGATACCACACATTACAGGATCTACGAGAGACCGCTCGGTAGCGGTTCCGCAAGGCTTGCTGCAGAGGTCCCCGCAACGACTGCCACCTGGACCTCCGGGGATCTTGGTCCGTCGAACCGGATCGCATACTGGCTGACCGGCTGGGACGGTACCTGGGAATCGGGACCATCGAGCATAGAGGTCGTTTTGACCAATGACCTTTCATCACCGCTTGCCCCTTCCGCTGTATTCAAGGGGAATGTTACAGGGGATTCTATCACCTTGAAATGGACCCACGCCGGTGACAGCGATCTTGCGGGATTCTCCATATACATGAACTCCACCCCTTCCCACATGGAGTTCAGTGAAGTGCTGAGTGGGGATCCCGATACCAGGGAAGTTCTCGTTTCCGATCTCGTCTGGGGAACCTATTACTCGTTCAGGATCAGCGCTTTCGATACCTCGAACAACTGGTCCCCCTTCACCGAAACCGACAGGATCCGTAC
>JAYEPK010000488.1:0-2023 GCA_034723935.1 Thermoplasmatota archaeon | reverse complement strand
GTCGAATTTCGTTTCCCTGCCGGAAAATACCATGCTACACCATGGAACAGGCAGGTCAACGAGGGAATAGTTGAATGGCCACCGAATCCCTGGAGGATCGTAAGGGCCCTGATATCCACATATTATCTGAAGATGTCAACGGAATATGATGAATCGATGCTGATCGGTTTGATCGATAAACTGAGTGATCCGCCTCTATATTCTCTTCCAGATGCATCATTGGGCCATACGAGGCATTATATGCCTTTATATCACACTGGGAAATCATCTTTGATATTCGATACATTTGCTTCTGTGGATAAGGAAAAACCACTTTTCATGATCTGGCCTGATATGGAACTCAATGAAAACGAAAAAAGATTCTTTACAGAAGCTTTGAAAAGGATCCAGTATCTCGGTAGAGCAGAATCCTGGGTCGAGGCAAGAATGATGGATGAACCCCCCGATCCCAATTGTTATCCTTTGGAATATGAAAGGAAATCGGTGGAAAGCGTTGAGATGATCGATGTGATGATCCCAATGAAAACCGGGGAATATTCCCGTTGGGTTGAGAATTGGGAGAAGGAGCATACAAAAGGAAAGAAGAACCAGGTTCCAGAAGATATGCTTTCAGCACTCTGCGTTGAAACCACTATACTGAAGAAAAACGGATGGAGCCAGCCTCCCGGGTCGAAGTGGGTCAAGTACATCAGAGCATCGGATTGTTTCGATGTCAAACCCGAGTACAAAGGACTTGCCGAAGATGAGAAAAGACCAACCGTTGCGAGGTATCAAGTAGCAAGCCAGGCACCTCCCAGATTGACCGATGCGCTGTCTCTTTCAGAGAGGATCCATACATCTCTGGTGAAATACTCGGATCAATCACCTATTTTCACTGGATGTGACGAGAACAAGGAACCTTTGAAAGATCATGGGCATACTCACATTATCTGTGAATCCAATATATCTTCAAGGAATGGAAAACGTGGTGAGATAACCCATGTGACGTTGTTTGCACCAGATGGATTCGGGATGAAGGAGAGAAAAGCCATTGATATTCTGAAAAAGGTATGGGGCCATGGTGGACATGATGTTCAGATGGTCCTTTTGGGTGTCGGCGATCCAGATGATTTTGCCGGGAAAAATCAGATGGCAGGTCAATGTCCTCTATTCATAGGATCAAAGACCTGGCACTCCAGGACACCATTCGTTTCCACCACACATCCCAAGTACAACCGAAAAAGAGAACCAAAGGTTAAGGAAACTGATGTCAGAATGATCGGTCAGGAAAATGAGCATGTTGTTCATGTTGGATCTCCCGAATATGATCTTATCAGGTTGCTGGGTGAGAGAGGTTTTCCTCAGCCGGAATCTATCGAGAAGATCAAGTACACAAACCTTGCTGGAAAGGATACCTACTGGTTGAATTTCAGGACCAGAAGGAAAACTGGAAGTGGTTCAAAAGGTCCTTCCCCTCCAACCGGATTCAAGATCAGGTTCAGGGAAGAGGTGAAAGGTCCAATCACGCTTGGGTTTGGATCTCATTTCGGTCTAGGTCTTTTCATCCCCATTGGCGACAAGGAGGAGAGTGATCGGACTGAACCTTGATGGAAATGAAATAGTTGGGGCCTGGCATATTCAAGAAATGAGCGAATGGGATCCGGAATATCTCAACATGGAAGTCCAGGCCTTCATCCGAATCGATAAAAACTCCAAGGGAGAATTTCGTTTCGGATTGGTTTCGGGTCAAATATCTGGAGGATTCGAGAAAGATACAGAATGTGAGAGATTCAAATTCACCTGGGAAGGCAATGATGAGGGTGAATATGTGTCCGGTGATGGATGGATACGTGCCAAAGACGATGAGTTTGCAGAAGGTGAGATCAGGTTCAACTCAGGAGAGATATCACTTTTTATAACAACAAAGGTGAAGTTGGAATGAATGAAAACGAATTGATGATCGTCAAAGACATCCAGGATCGGATATACACCATCCGTGGCATCCAGGTGATGATCGATAGCGATCTGGCAGAACTCTATGGAG
>JAYEPK010000487.1:0-2023 GCA_034723935.1 Thermoplasmatota archaeon | reverse complement strand
TGAACACCTTCCGTACCGTCTCTGCCAACTTGTGTATCTTCAGGACCCTGTTCTTCATGTCGTTACGGTTATGTAACAGGTCCCTAATGTGCTGTATCTTCGCCTTGTAGTCATCGTCCACACCTGTGAAATCGACCTTGGAGGCGGACTGACGTGAGCGGTGTTTGAGTTCCATATCCTAGTCCTCCATCCTGATATGCTCTCCCCACCCGAGCGTGACGTCGGTGGTCATGATCCACAGTACCGGGTATCCGGGTGCGTATTCGGGATGGTCGCCGTACCCATCAGTGAGGTAGCACAGACAGGAGATGTCGAGACTTCGCTTTTCCACGTCCTCAAAGACAGGAGTGAAGGAGGTCCCGCCCCGACCATGCATCTTGCACTCGATCGGGTCACCCGCCCGGTACTCGTGATAGCCGTTCACCTGGGCACCACACTCAAAGAAATGCACTGTGCATGAAGGGTTCATCTCCAGTATGGCAGTAAGCTCACCGAGGAACTGTGACAGCTCCTCATCAGAGATGGACCCGGATGTGTCTATCGCCACCGCTATCTCGAAACTCTCAGACCTCATGGATGGCAGGTAGAACCCGTTGCATACGTGCCTCCTGTTGGGTGGGTACCACCGGTAATCGTCCTTTGTGACCTTGTTGACGAATTGCCATAGGACAGTTCGCCAGTCCACTTTCGGATAGAGAATGTCCTCTATCAACTGCTCAAGGCCACCAGGGAGCTTTCCCTGCATCCTGGCCGAGGTGGCCGCACGGGCTACCGCCACCTTCCAGTTGTCCTCCATCTCCTTTATCTCGGTGTCAGTGGCTGTTCGAGGTTGCTGACCGTTCTTGCCCTTCGGACTGCCCTGTGATCCTCCACTGGAGGTCGGAGGAGCGTGCTGGTCGAAACCCCCTCCAGACGTGCACTTCCCCATGCCGGGTACGTTTCCCTGTTGCGATTGTCCAGCACCGCTACCGCCACCCTTCTTCTTCTCGTCTGGCAGGTCCTTGTATATACGGTCTGCCGACCAGTCGTCGAACTTCGAGTCGTACAACCCTTCATGTTTCCCAGTCGGCATAGTTCCGACATTGGCCATCTTCAGTGTTGAATTGACCGCATAGTCACACGCCTTGAACCACTTGCCTTCCACACGACCCTCTCTCCTGGTTATGTGTTGAAAGCCCAAGTGGAGTACCTCGTGGCACAATACAAACTTGAGCTCCTCGATGTTGAGGTCGTTCACGAACTTCGGGTCATAGTAGACATTCCCCTTGAAGTCCACTGCCATGGTTGGCATCTCCATGTTGGGGACCTCCACTATCTTCAGGTTCATTGCAAGGTTCCCAAAAAAGGGACTATCCAGTAGCAACTGAACACGTGCTCTCTTTATCTTCCTCTTAGGTTCCATAATTGCCCTCCTTTCACTTGTATGCTTCGGTGACTAGTCCGGCGAAACATAGTAACACCGAACCTAAAATCATGAATGATGACCAGATGGGTGAGTATGGCATTACGAACAGCGATATTATGGAAGTTACGATTGCCGCATGGACGAATGACATACTCGGGACCATCGGGTTCACCTACTTCTTCTTCTTCTTCTGGTACGCGTTCAGGACCTTGTCCAGGTCCTTCTTGAACTTGTCGTAGAGGGTCCGGGCCTCGGTCTTGGTGTTCGCAAGGGCCAGTTCCTCTTCAAAGGCGTTGAACAGGTAGAGGATCTTGACTTCCGTCTGCCCCTTCAAGCTCTCCGACAGGCCCTTCCGTTCTAGCTTGATGAAGTGTTTCAGTTCCATCTCTCCACCAGGCCCGAACTTCTTGAGGTCGTCACTTTCGTTCCATTTCACTCTCCATTGGTCCTCAATGGCATATAACTCTTTGTAAAGTCCGGACCTTCGTGCTGAGAGCTTATCACTTTCCTTTGTGGTTCGCCGTATCTCCTCTTTAAGTTTCTGTATCTTCTTGGCGAACCTCCTCTTGTAGAACTTGTTAGAGACCGCTTCCCTTGCCACTGACTGTCTTACTTTTG
>JAYEPK010000486.1:0-2055 GCA_034723935.1 Thermoplasmatota archaeon | reverse complement strand
TATGTCCAGCCGATCCTGTTTGACAGCAACAAATTTATTTTGATCAATTGTTCCGATGAATTTCACATCGCTCTCCCATTGACCCAGGTTCTCAACGAAATATCCAAAGTGATGATCGTTTACATTTCTTACACCTTCAAGTGCCTCAGTACCATTTGAGATTACAGATGATTCATTTGGAAATAATACAATGCTCAACAATAATATTATTAAAAGTATGTTCCGCATGCCTCCAACCTCATAAAATTAATAAGCCTTTTAATTATATTATATCTATCATCACATGAGTTTTTATCAATAGCAAATGATGTGGACACCAGTCCAAAATGTCACACTTGTGCTGGTTGAAAAATACATAGGGACTATTTGAAATCATTCGGTTTTAGAGCACGGAACATAATGTGTTGGTCAGTTTCTTCATGGTCCTTGGGATAATTACTTCTCACCACAATGATATTTATGGACTAAAGCGGAATCGTATCATCAGCCGCGTTTTGGACGATGAACAAAAGGCTGTGAGGTCATGAGGTTCACGTTCAAATCGACACCCTTCGACCGAGGCACCAACATTGAATGTTCCGCGCTCGGTGAAAGGAAAGTTTTTTAACAAGTAGCCACTCTTCGAGCCCTCTGCGGTCCATGACCGGGAGCTGAATGAGATATGGTCAAACTTACGACAAGGGAAAGATACGAGTTCAAGAGGGACATCGAGGAGATTGAATCATACAAGGGGAGGTCCACCGAGCTCATAACCCTGCTTGTCCCGCCAACGAAGCAGATCTCGGATGTCTCCAATTACCTCAGAAACGAGCTCTCGCAATCGTCCAATATCAAATCCAAGTCAACAAGGAAGAATGTGATGGGGGCCATAGAATCGATCCTGTCCCGACTTCGCGCTTTTAAAAAGGCCCCGATAAATGGACTCGCCTTTTTCATCGGTCATGTTCCATCTGGAGCCGATCAGACGAAGATGGTTGCCCATGTGATAGAACCGCCTTCGCCACTATCCACTTTTATGTACAGATGTGACAGCTACTTCTACACAGACCGTCTGCGGGAAATGCTCCATGTGGAAGACGTATACGGCCTTATCGTGGTCGATCGAAAGGAGGCCACCCTCGGCTTCCTCAATGGAAAGCGGATCGATCTCGTGAAGAACATACAATCCCTGGTCCCATCGAAGCACGGCAAGGGGGGCCAATCAAGACTCAGGTTCGAGAGACTGATAGAGATCGCAGCCCACGAATACTTCAAGAAAGTGGGAGATCTCTGCACCGATGCTTTCCTTGAGGTGGAAGGACTAAAAGGGATCATGATCGGCGGTCCAGGGGCCACCAAGGACTTCTTCGCCAACAACGATTATCTGCATCATGAACTGAAAAAGAAGATCGTCGGGACCTTCGATACCGGATACACTGATGAATCCGGCCTCCCCGAGCTCATCGACAATGCAAGGCCTGCGCTCGAGCATCTTGAGGTATCCCGGGAAAAGGGACTCATGGAAAGGCTTTTCACGGAGATCAGGAAGGAGGACGGAGGTCTTGCATCATACGGCAACGATCAGGTGAGGAAGGCCCTGGCAACCGGTGCAGTGGAGATACTCCTGATATCCGAGGACCTGAGAATGATGCACAGGACCTACAAATGCTCGAACTGCCAAAAAACATTCCAGGTGCAGCAAAAAAAGGACGACGAGGCGGTCTATTCATGTCCGGATGACGGCTCGAACTGCAATTTCGTAAGTGAAGAGGACGTTGTCGAGGAACTTGCAGAGGTATGTGAGACATACTCGAGCGACCTGGAACTTATCTCCACCGATTCATCGGAAGGGGGCATGCTGCTGCAGGCATTCGGAGGCATCGCCGCTATCTTGAGATATCAGATCTCGTTCTAACTGTGGTTCACTTCTCGCTTTCGAGTATCTCCTTCACACTTTTGAGCGACATCTTGTTTCTGGTCGTTCTTTTTTCCTTGACCAGGTTCATGATCTTCTCATCAAAACTTTCGCCAGGCAGTGGTTCTGGCTTAACATCATCGGAAGGCCTTTCCTCTCTG
>JAYEPK010000485.1:0-9145 GCA_034723935.1 Thermoplasmatota archaeon | reverse complement strand
ATTTCCATGTGCAGTACTTGCAGCAAATATCCTTGGAATCTTATTGATCTCCTCCCGGGCCCACATTTGCTTGAATCCAAGATGGAGGCCGGATATCGAGGAACCGTTCGAGGTCTGGCAGAAGACGGTGTCTAACTCGTCATCGATCTGTTGTTGGATCTCCTCTGCCACATAGGAGAAGGCGTGCATGTCCAGGATATTGTTTGCGCGGCCGGGGTTGGCGTTGTACCACCCTTTCTCTTCGGATAAGTGCCTGCTCTCCTTGACGCAGTCCTCGTACGTCCTTCCGAACTCAATGACCTCCACGTAGTCCGGTTCGAAGAGATGTTTTCTCATGATCTCCTTCTTGTTGGGCACTATGAAAACGCACTTCACGTCGTAGTATCCTGAGAGGTATGCAAGTGAACCGCCAACGGTTCCGAACGTACCCACGCATATGGTCTTCTTGCCTCGTGTTATTGCGTCCCTGATTATCAGGTGTGCCAGGCGGTCCTCTCTGTGACCCGAAGGATTGTTCCCTTCAAGTTTGAGGAATATCTTCTTGATCCCCAGTTCCTTCTCCAGGCTCTTAGCCCTTACGAGCGGGGTGTTCCCCACACGTTTCTTTAATATGTTCTTGTCCATATAATCACCGTAATAAAATATTATTTTCTGTTACCGCAATGGATGTCAACCTGAAAAAGAAGATAAAACTTGTTTGATGAATCCGCTAAAAAAAGCTCTTGAATCTGCATTTTTCACCAAATGGAAGGCGGGGGTAATTTATCTAATGTGCATTATCTGCAAACCTCGGGGGGTTTTTTTGAATATTCCTCAAACAGGGGTTAAATAGGTTGGTTGTTATGGATGAGATATGTCAGGTTTGGCAACCTCTGAAAATATGATGTGCATCTTATTGATCGGGATATCATTTTACAAAAAGGGGCTGGATGGTGTAAGAAAAATCATATCAGATGCAATTTTACTGCCGATCCTCTGGATGGGACCGAAAAATCGTTTCTCAACATCATGTGGTGATTTGGAAAAGGACCCTTGCCGGATGATGGACCGAAATTCAATACCAACAGCGATCCAAAGCATTTTACTGATCGAAAATATCCACGATCAGGCGATCGGACAGATTGAAAAGACATTTGAACTATCATGGAATGGATAATTTGGTGAGATAATGGCAGATGTGAAAGAAAGGTATGGTTCCTACTTCGATGTTTTCGAGATATTGCCCAATATCGTAAAGAACAGGGATAAGACCATAGTTATCAAGTACGGCGGTAATGCGATGTTCGATCAAGAGGCCAAAAAGAGCGTGATCAAGGACATTGTCTTCCTCAAGATGATAGGCATGCAGCCAATAGTTGTGCACGGTGGGGGGCCTGCGATAAATGAGCATATGGAACGGCTTGGCCTTGAGCCAGAATTCATCAGGGGCCAGAGGAAGACGACACCCGAAACGCTGGAGATCGTCGAAATGGTTCTATGCGGTAAGGTCAACAACGAGATCATAAAGATGATGAACTTCGAGGGAGCAAATGCCATAGGAATGTCCGGAAAGGACATGGGGATGATCTCCGCAAGGAGGCTCAAGGGCAAATACAAAAATGACGGAAAGATCGAGTATTATGACCTGGGAAGGGTGGGAGAGGTGACGAAGATAGACACTCATATATTCGATATCCTCACGGAGCACGATGTCATCCCCGTGATAGCGCCGATCGGTGTTGGGGATGACAACAGGGACTACAACATCAACGCGGATGTCCTCGCCGGCGAGATAGCGAGCGAGATCAAGGCGAGCTATCTTGTGTACCTGACCGATGTGGACGGAATTATGAAGGATCCAAAGGATCCAGGCAGTGTCATTCACGAAATAGATGTGGAGGAGGCGAAGAGGTCCATTGGAAAGACGATAACAGGAGGAATGATACCCAAGGTAGAATCCTCACTTGAATCGATAGAGAGGGGATTGCTCCAGGCGAGTATCCTGAACGGGATGGTCCAGCATTCGATACTATGGGAGATTCTTACACAGGAGAGGATTGGAACGACGATAGTACCTTGAAGGTGATAGAATGGAACAAAACGAGTTGACAGACAATGAACAGATAATGGAAATGGAGAAGAAATACCACTTTCAGATATACAACAGGGTTCCCGTAACCCTGGTGCGCGGTAAGGGAACCATGGTATACGATACAAATGGAAAGGGCTACCTGGACATGCTTGGTGGGATTGCCGTCAACGCCCTAGGTCACGGGCATCCCGATGTAATCGAAGCGATCAGAAGGCAGTCGGAGAAGATCATTCACTGCACGAACATATACTACATCGAGCCTCAGGTCAGGCTCGCGAAACTCTTGGTTGATGGCAGCGACCTCGACAGGGTATTCTTCTGCAACAGCGGGACGGAGGCCGTTGAGGGTGCTTTGAAGCTCGCCAGGAAATGGGGAAATATGAAGGGTAAAGGTGGAAAGGTGATCTCCATGGAGGGATCCTTCCATGGAAGGACTTTGGGGTCTCTTATGGCTACTGGACAGATGAAATACCGCGAGGACCTATCTCCTCTTCCCGACGGGTTCGCGATCATCCCATTCAACGACCTTGATAGCGTGAAGGGAGCTATAGATGACGACACCTGTGCGATACTGATCGAGCCGGTCCAGGGAGAAGGTGGTGTCAAGGTCGCCGACAAGGAATACCTTGAGGGGCTTCGAAAACTGTGTGACGATAACGACATTCTGCTGATATTTGACGAGATACAGTGCGGTATGGGTCGGATAGGACAACTGTTCGCGTATCAGGAATATGGAGTTGTGCCGGATGTCATTACCCTCGCAAAGGCGTTGGGTGCTGGGTTTCCCATCGGTGCGATCCTTGCAAAAGACGATGTAGCCTCGGCCTTCAAACCGGGGGACCATGGTACGACATTCGGTGGGAATCCCCTGGCGACCGCTGTCAGTGCAGAGGTGGTATCGATCCTCTCGGAGGAAGCATTTCTGAGAAATGTGCGCGAAAACGGAATATATTTCCGTTCGCAGATAAGAGAGGCTCTTAAAGGAATGGATGTGGTGGATCATATCCGGGGGAAGGGGTTGATGGTAGGCATTGTGCTGAAGAAGAACGGCAAGGAGGTTGTGAACAGGATGTTTGAAAAAGGCGTCCTCTCGAACTGCACCGCAGATACGGTCATCAGGCTCCTGCCACCCCTGAACGTCAAGGTAGATGAGATAGATACCACGGTGAGGATTTTGGTTGATTCCATCAAGGAGGTGTACCCTGATGGATAGGATATCGGTGGGAATAATTGGCGCCACTGGATATACCGGGTCGGAGCTTGTAAGGATATTGATGGGCCATCCTCTGGTGGAGATCAAGGCCATAACGACCACCTCTCATAAGGGCAGGAAGCTGTCGGATATCCATCCTCATCTGTTCGAGCTATACGATCAGGTTCTTGTGGGAGAAGATGAGATCTCAGGATCAGACCTGGACCTTGTCTTCCTGGCTCTGCCCCATGGAGTGTCCCAGAAGTTTGTACGGGACCATATCGATGACGGATTCAAGATCATAGATCTCTCCGGCGACTTCAGGATCAAAGATGTGAATGTGTATGAGAAGTGGTACGAGATAGAACACGTCTGCCCGGAACTGATCAAGAAGGCGGTCTACGGCCTCCCGGAGCTGTTCAGGGACAGGATCCGCGAAAGCGACCTGATAGCCAATCCCGGCTGCTACCCAACTTCCGTTCTACTGGGCCTTGTGCCACTTATCAAGAACGATCTGGTGGATACGGACATGTGCCTTGTCGATTCAAAGTCGGGGATGTCGGGTGCCGGGGTGAAAGCGAAGCCCGTCACTCACTTCCCTCAGGCCAACGACAATATGTTCGCTTATTCCATCGGCAGCCACAGACACACACCCGAGATAGAGGAGTGGCTGACGCCGTTCACCAGCGAGGATATCCGGGTACAGTTCACCCCGCATCTTCTCCCTGTCACCAGGGGGATCCTCTCCACGATTTACATGAAAGGTATGAACATCGATCAGAAAGTGGTAGATGACGCCTACGATGATATGTATGCGGACGAGCCGTTCGTACGTATGCGAAAGGAGAGCCCCTCTCTTGGAGGGGTGAGAGGGTCCAACTTCTGCGACATTCACACTCATGTGGATCAGAGAACGGGAAATGTCGTTGTGGTCACTGCCATTGATAATCTGGTGAAGGGGGCCGCGGGACAGGCGGTCCAGAACATGAACATCTGCCTTGGATTGGAAGAAGGGACTGGGTTGCGAGCCGCACCCTTGAGCCCGTGAGGTGATCATATGAACAAGAACATAACGGACGTACTGGGATTTCGGGCGAGAGGGGCACATATAGGGATCAAGTCCAAGAGGAGGGACCTTGCATTGATAGTGTCGGATGTGAAGGCATCAGCAGCTGCCGTTTGCACAAAAAACCTGGTAAAAGCGGAGCCTCTCAAGATCAGCATGGACCACCTGAAGGACGGGTATGCACAGGCAATAGTGATCACTTCAGGTAACGCAAATGCTTGCACTGGATTGCAGGGCAGAAAAGGTGCAGAAGCCGCCGTCAAGGTGATGTCAGAACAGACGGACATCCCGGAAGAGGATATCATCATAGCTTCCACAGGAGTGATAGGTGAACCTTATCCCACGGACATCGTAGTTGAAGGTATCAGAAAAAACACCTCGCATATTTCCCGGCGAAGTATAAACGGGACAATGGCTGCAAATGCCATAATGACCACGGACACCTTCCAGAAAGAAAACTACATCTCCTTTAAACTGGGAGATCATAATGCAAGTATTGCTGGGATCGCAAAAGGGTCCGGCATGATCCACCCCGATATGGCAACCATGCTGGCTTTCATCGTATCGGATGTGGCCATTGAGCCGGATCTGCTCCAGAGCGCGTTGCGGGAATGCAACGAGGATTCCTTCAACATGATCTCCGTGGACGGAGACACCTCCACAAATGACATGGTGACGGTCCTTTCAAACGGGCTCGCATTCAACAAGAGGATCACAGAAAAAGGTCAGGATTATGTGAAGTTCAGGAAATACCTGATGCATATCTGCATAGATCTTGCCAAGTCGATAGTGTCAGATGGTGAAGGTGCCACGAAGCTCATAGAATACAAGGTGGTGAACTCTCCCGATAAGGAAGGTGCAGGGAAAATAGTCCGGACCGTTGCCACCTCGAACCTGGTACAGACCGCGATCTTCGGAAGGGACCCTAACTGGGGCCGCGTGATAGCGGCCGTTGGTCGTGCGGGGGTCGATCTGGATCCGGATAATATCGATATCTACATTGGGTCCAAAAAACAGATCAAGGTCTGTGAGGGCGGCGTCCACACATCGTTCAACAGGAAACAGCTGAAGCAGATGATGAAGTCAAGCATTATCAACGTGTTGATAGACCTCAAGAACGGAGATCAGAACTCCGTGGGCTGGGGAACAGATATGAGCTACGAATACATCAGGATAAACGCCGAATATACAACCTGATAGGAAACAATATCCTATCAAAATCATCGAACTTGGTCTTTCAAGAGATCAAGAAAAGAGATGAGGGGCAGAGTGGTCCCGAGGTAACTACCCATGGTCCATCGGCCATTAAGATCGGTAAATAGCCACTGAGGCCCCATTATCATAAAATGCATCAGTACCTGAGGACGGCACCGATACCGCCAATGGACTCCAGGAACGGAGCATCCTTGACGAACTCCGTCCTTGCACCGGTCCTTTCCGCAAGTTCGTAGATCTCCTCCACCACATCTACCACGGAGGTCGGACCGCCGCAGTTGGGGCACCTCTTCGGTTTCACTGTCCTCTCGGTTATGGACTGGCACCTTTCACAGATCCAACCGGGAATGGATGTCTTGTCAAGGAGGAGGAGGACGCTGACCCGTCCGTTCTTCAGGGCCGTTCTGACCTTTTGTGCCCCGTAGGCGGCGGGTTCCCCTTTCATTATCGATGAACGCAGCTCCTCGACAAGAGCCTGTTCCTTTCCCCTCTCGTCCTTCTCCGCGACACGCTCTCCAAGGTCGAGTAGGTTCCCGAGAGGAGTATCCATGGAGATGTCCTCGATACCTATGACCTGCTCCCGGAGATGCTGCGGTAGAGATTCGTGCAGCTGTTTCTTTGCCTCACCGGGTCCGGCCAGTACGATCCCTCTTGTCTCTTCCAAGCCTTCCAATTCCTCGATGTCCTCTATGACCTCCGAGATGAATGCACTTATTGCTCCCCTTCGAAGCCTGTTGAACCTCATCTGGCTCATGCCTCCTTTCTTGTGCCTATTCATCAGGTCGATGGAATTGGAATCCTCCACGTTCATAACGTTCGATCTCACGGTGAACAGCTTTGCCTGCTGGCTGTCCATCAGGAGGAGTGCATAGTCCTCGTAGTCATCCCTCAGCCTGGCAAGAGGTAGAAGGAAGGGAGAAGTGTCCAGAACGAGCTTCCTCTCGGGTTCGACACCTATCCGATAAACATGAAGGAAATTGACAGGTGCCGAGGCAAAGATGATACGTCCTTTCTCCCCCGGGATCGGCTTGTGGGAAATGTGCTCCCCCACAAGGTCAAAGGTCATCTTGAGATCGGATGCAACCTTTCCAACCAGTGCTTTTTTGACCGCTCTTGTCCTTGAGTTCATGTAGGTCTCGTTCATGGACTCCTGATCACGGGAAGCTGTGGGCAGATAGATGGAAAGGTAGGTGTCGGTCTCATCGTATATCTCGGCAAGTTCCCTGACATCGATATCGGTTACGGGAACGAGTCCCCTTGGCATGACCTTTGTGAACTCCATCGAAGGCTTCATGAAGGGGCAATTGGTAGAACATTGATAAGTCTTTTCAATCCATCTCCCTGCTCTTGGACCATAGATATATCGAAACGATGACGGCGATAATCGCTATCAAGATAATTATATAGACCCAGAAACGGCCCTCCGGTTCATCGTCTTCCTCGGATGTATCATCATCCGCCAAGGACCGTTCGAAGATCTGGAAATGGACATCCCCGATATCGAAACGGGCTGCATTGACCGGGTCCATCTCCTGGTCGATCCTTGCTGCGTCAACATCCATGTAATTGCAGATCACATCCGGTTCCAGTGTCAAGGGCTCGAGCCGCCATGTCATGTTCAGTTCGATCACGAGATGAAGTCCGGAGCTTGTCCGGGCATGCGACCATATCAGTGACCCTTTCAATGGATCTGTCTCAACATCCAGTTCGATGGTATGGACATCCCTCTTCGGAGCATCGAATGAGAAGTCCATGGTCCAGATGAAGCGGATGTCATCGTCGGATCCGACAGGACCGATAAGATACTCTGTCTCCAGGGTCATTGTCAGGGATCCCGATCTCCCGTCAACCTTCATATCCTCCTCATGGATGCCTGCAAGGGTGCCGTCCTCGAGTCCGTGGAAATGATATTTCACTTCCTGCTCCGTGATGCTTCCATCGTCATCCGCATCGAACATGTTCCTGATGTCCTCTGCTTCCCTGTACGAAAAACCGTAGAACTCCCTCTTCATCTGGATATGGTCCGGGCCCTGCACAAAGATGTGAAGTTCCTCGTTCTCTCCCGGGGGAAATGGAAGGATGTCTCTGTAAGTGTATGGATCATCTGGAACCATGTCCAGCAGATAGCTCCCCTGCTCGCCTTCCGATCTTGCAGCTGCGAATACGGCTCCGAGCGACCCGTCAATATATCTTCCCGGAACGGTTATTCGCAGGTCGGAACCGCTGATCTCCACATCGTCCAGTTCCTCTTCGATCTCTCCATCCTCGAAGAGATAGGCACGATCTCCTCCGAGGTACCGTGCTTCCACATCTCCTCCGATGAAGGAATAATTGACCGAGCCGTCAGTGGCCACATCACCCTCCAGGGACATCATGAAGAGCAGATCTTCATGAAGGTCCGCGGAGAAGATAAGGATGTCAAGCGAGCCGTCGGTCACGATCTCCTCATCGATGTAACTCATCTCGACGTCCCCCTCGGGATCGCTGTAATCCCTTTCGAGATCGGCGATCGCAGGTGCCCTGGTCCCGGGCCCGAAATCACCGATACTATCGAAATAGTTCTCCTGGGAGGCGTCCAGTCCGGAGGGAACGTAATACTGTGCCGTGGCGTTAAGGATGAGATCGCCGGTGATCGCTGTCCTTGGAACGATACAGGTTATGGAGTCACCATTCACACCGGTCTGAACATTCTCGATCTCGACAGGTCCATTATCCCATCTCCACACCTGGAACTGGCCCTCCTGGTAGGCAACGTTCACACCGGATATGGAGATCGAGTAGATGTATCCGATTTCATCGGTCACATCATCTTCGAGGCGAAGCTCGACGGTGACATGCTGGAGTGATGCGGAAGAGGTCAGTGAGATCACATCTATCTCACCGTAGCCATCTACATCACAGGTGACATATCCTTTCCAGATAACATCACCTCTTTCATCTGTGATCTCCATGATATCAGCTCCCTTGACCGGTACTGCTGTCGTAATGCAGATCATAATGATCGTAAGAGCTGCAAAGATCCAGGTTGATACCTTCAAGATGCCTCCTCCATGTTTCGGAATGTCATTTAGCGGGACCTTTATAGATATCGTTATCGGTTGGAACCTGCAGGATGCGGACCGTAGAAATGATCCGATATGAACTCCCAGTATGGGGGAGCCTGATCCCTCAGATCTTCCCTTACGGCATCCCTGTCGTACGGGACGGAACAGTGTTCCATCTCGATCTTATCATCCGGATCTATCATTATCTTGACGAACCTTGCCACACCCGCGTTCTCGGCTCCCACGGCACCCGGGTTAATGTACCTGCGCCCTCCATTTCCGGTCACATCAAGAGGGATATGTGTATGTCCGAAGAAGAGGATGTTTCCCGGAACTTCACGGTAGAACTCGTCCATCACGTCCGGCGAGCTGTCATAGAAGTACGGGACCTTTGACCACCAATCGTCGATGTGCCGGTGCATGAACACCATGGATGGGTCGTCTCCGAAGAACTCCACCTTCGGAGAATCAAGATACTCCATCTGCCTCTTCGAAAGTTTGCTTCTCACCCATTCATGATGCGGTTTTCTGGGTATCTCCTCTATCGGGCCAAGTTC